>DISA01000084.1 GCA_002421915.1 Gallionellaceae bacterium UBA6222 | reverse complement strand
ACCCTGCCGAAGATCTTCTGCGTGAACTGGTTCCGCAAGGACGCCGCCGGCAAGTTCGTCTGGCCCGGCTACGGCGACAACATGCGCGTCCTGAAGTGGATCGTGGATCGCGTTACGGAGCGCGTTACGGCACAGCAAACCGCGTTGGGCTGGATGCCGCATTTTCGGGATATTGATTGGACGGGAACGCAAATCAGCCAGCAGGAATTCGACAAACTCAACCATGTGGATGTCTCGGCATGGGAAAGTGAGCTGACCCTGCACCGGGAGTGGTTCGAAAAAATCGGCACCAAACTGCCGAATGAGCTGCTGCACAAACATGAACTGGTCAAGTTGTCACTGATCGACTGAATACGGGCGGGGGCTCCCCGCCCATACTCCATGCACTGGGGAATGTGCCCGCGTACTCAACCGTGAATCCGGTTGAGCTGTCTGGCGATGATGTCGTGATTGAGCCAGATCACCGGTGCCGCCGGTTGGGATGCTTCCATGAACATCAGCGGCCCGGTTCCTTCCAGCACCAGCGCGCTGAGAATGTCCGTCACCAGCTGCTTGCGGTCCTTGTGCATCTGGGTAATTTCTTCCGATGTGCCGATCATCAGGTCCGCCAGTTCTGCGGAGTTATCCATCGGCCATGCCGCGAAATTGCGATAGGCCTGCATTACGGCGCTGGCATTGTAGTCATCGATCTTTTGCAAGAGCGCTTCCAATGACTTGCCTTCCAGCAGCGTGTCGCGGCACGCCTGCCACTGCGCCTCCACCCAGGCGGTATCGCCTTCCTTCCGGAGCGCCCGCAATAACGGAAACAGCGAAAGCTCGACACCGACGAAGATGTCGGATGAGTTGGTGCGTATCTCCGGGCAATTGAACACCGTGGCCTTGACGCCCTGCGCCCAGGCGGCTTCAGCGTGATGCTCGAGGCGCATCTTGGCATAGCCCTGGGTGTAGTTGGTGTAGGTCTGCCACTGGTAACTGCCATCAATGAGGATTTCGGTACCGTGGTAGCCGTAGGCGGTGTAGCGTGTCTGGCCGCCGGTCTTTTCCAGCCTTGCGCGGATCGCCGCGCTGCCGTCGATCAGGTGCTGGAAAGTGTTCGCCGTGACCTCGTCGAAATTCATCAGGCACAGCTTGCCGAGATCGCTGTCAAGCAGCGTGCGCGAGGACATGAAACGCTCGCCGCGCCCCTTGTAAATGCGGTTGGCAATGGCGAGAAACACCTTCACCTTCGGAATCCCGCCCGCCATGGTGTGGGCGAAAAAGACATTACTGCCATCCGCGATCATGCCGTCCAGCCGGGCCATCACTGTTGCCACGCCATCCCGGAAGCGCTTGACACCGACCTCGCGGCACTTTTCGATGTGCGGCCAATCGAGTTTGTCGTCCTGCCAGCTTTTTAGGGTCATGCCACCGAGCAGATCGGTCGGGGTCGGTTCACCTGCCGGGGCATCCAGATCAAAACCGGCCATCAGCGGCACATTGATGATGCGCCCGCCCAGATTGGCCTCGGCTGTGGCCAACTCCTCGTCCGTCAGCGGGCGCAGCGCGTTACTCTCATCGCGGCGCCCGACAGTGATGCCTATGATCGTCATCCCCGCCTTGCGCGCTTCGTTCACCAAACCATTCGCGTAGCCGCGTCCAAACAATTCGCCGAACAGCACGAAGGTGTCGCCCTTGCGAAAGATGTTGTGCTGCGGAATCTCTCTCAATGAAACTGGTGTGGTCATAATAAATGTTCTCCGATTATTGATATTGGTTGCAAATACCCATTGGTTCATGGCTGGATAAAAGGGAAATCCGGCAACTACCCCACCCACTTGCGCGCGTTCTGGAACAGGCGCAGCCAGGCGCCGTTCTCATTCCACCCCGCCGGATGCCACGAATTTTGCACGGCACGGAACACCCGCTCCGGGTGCGGCATCATGATACTGAAGCGCCCGTCCGGCGTGGTGAGTCCGGTGATCCCTTGCGGCGAGCCGTTCGGGTTGAGCGGATAGGTCAGCGTCGGCTTGCCGTTATGGTCGACATAGCGCAGGGTGACCAAGGGTTGCGCGGCATGCAGGCGCTGGGTATTGCCAAAACGGCGTTTCGGTGCAGACTCATGCCCGCTTGCGGGCGTGACGTCGCAACCAAAGTCGGCATAGCCTTCGCCGTGCGCGACAACGATGGGCATGCGGCTACCGGCCATGCCCTCGAACAGAATGGATGGCGATGGCTGCACTTCCACCATGACGAAGCGCGCTTCGAACTGCTCGGACTGGTTGCGCGCGAAGTGTGCCCAGTGCTCCGCGCCGGGAATGATCTCGTGCAGGTTGCTCATCATCTGGCAGNNGCACACGCCGAGCGCGAAGGTGTCGTTGCGTTGAAAGAAGGCTTCGAATTCGTCGCGCGCCTTGGGATTAAACAGGATGGATTTCGCCCAGCCCTCGCCCGCCCCCAGCACATCCCCATAAGAGAATCCGCCGCAGGCGGCCACACCTTTGAAATCAGCCAGCTTCACCCGGCCACTGATGATGTCGCTCATGTGCACATCCACGGCGGTAAAGCCGGCGCGGTCGAAGGCGGCGGCCATTTCGACCTGACCATTGACACCTTGTTCGCGCAAGATGGCGATCTTGGGGCGGGTCAACATGACATGCGGGGCGGACTTCAGTCCGGTGCTGTCTTGTCGGGCTGAAGCCCGACCCACAGAAAGTTCCTCGTTCACATCGTAAGTGAGCTTGACGTGCAGACCGGGGTCTTTCGCGTCGAGGATGCGGTCGAACTCCTGTTGCGCGCAGGTCGGATTGTCACGCAGCCGCTGCAATTGGTAAGTGGTCTCGGACCAGAGGCGGCGCAGCACGATGGCGTTCTCGCTGAACAACAGCGTCTTACCGCGCGAGATGTTGATCGTCCCGCCTGTGTTCAGGCGCGCCACTTCATGCACGTTGTTCAGTCCCGCCTCATCACACAGCACAAAGATGTCGGCCAAATCACCGCGCCGCACCTGCACCAGCGCGCCCAACTCTTCGTTGAAGAGAATGTCGAGGTCGCCGCCTCTGCATTCATCGAGGCGAATATCCAGGCCGGCGTGCGAGGCAAAACTCATTTCGCACAACGCCGCCAGCATGCCGCCGTCGGAACGGTCGTGATAGGCCAGCAAACGTCCTTCGCGGTTGAAGCGCTGGATCAGATCGAAGAAGGCTTTGAGCGTCTTCGCATCATCCACGTCCGGCGCCTCATTCCCCGCTTGTTTGTACACTTGCGCCAGCGCCGAACCGCCTAGACGATTTCTGCCCATCCCCAGATCGAACAACAGCACGACGGTGTCGGTGTCGGCCACCATTTGCGGAGTGAGTGTCTTGCGCGCATCGCTGCATGGCGCAAAGGCGGTGACAATGAGAGACAGGGGTGCGGTGACAGTCTTGTTCTGCTCTCCGTCTTGCCAAGTTGTCTTCATTGACATCGAATCCTTGCCCACCGGGATACTGATGCCGAGCTGTGGGCACAGTTCCATGCCCACCGCCTTGACAGTGTCGAACAGCGCGGCATCTTCACCGTGGTGTCCGGCGGCGGCCATCCAGTTGGCGGANNCGAGAGCTTGACGTCGCCGAGATCGACGATGGGCGCCGCCGCAATGTTGGTGATCGCCTCGCCGATGGCCATGCGCCCGGAGGCGGGTGCATTGATGACGGCGATGGGCGTGCGCTCACCGAGCGCAAAGGCTTCGGCCAGACAGGTGTTGAAACCCATCAGCGTGACTGCAACATCGGCCACCGGCACTTGCCATGGGCCGACCATCTGGTCGCGCGCGGTCATGCCGCCCACAGTGCGGTCACCGATGGAAATCAGGAAGGTCTTGTCGGCCACGGAGGGCAGGCGCAACACACGGGCTATGGCATCTTCCAACACAATGTTGCCGGTGTCGAACTTCGGCAGCACGACTTTTTCGCGCCGCACTTTGCGCGTCATCTTCGGCGGTTTGCCGAGCAGCACGGAGAGCGGCATATCGACCGCGTTGTTGTTGAACAGCGCATCGTGCACCAGCAGACGGTCTTCGCTCACCGCATGTCCCAGCACGGCGAACGGGCAACGCTCGCGCTCGCAGAAGGCTTTGAATTCATCCAGGCGTTCCGCCGGGATGGCGAGCACGTAACGCTCCTGCGCTTCGTTGCTCCAGATCTGCATCGGCGACATGCCGCGCTCTTCGGAAGGCACGCTGCGCAGTTCAAAGCGCGCGCCCTTGCCGCCGCCGTGCGCCAGTTCCGGCAGCGCGTTGGAGATGCCGCCCGCGCCGACATCGTGGATCGACAGGATGGGGTTGTTGTCGCCCAGTTGCCAGCAGCGGTCGATAACTTCCTGCGCGCGGCGCTGCATTTCCGGATTGCCGCGCTGTACCGAATCGAAATCCAGATTTTCGGCATTGGCGCCGGTATCCATGCTGGAGGCCGCACCGCCACCCAGCCCGATCAGCATGCCGGGGCCGCCGAGCTGGATCAGCACTGCACCTTCCGGCAAGTCGTGCTTGTGGGTGTGGGCGTCAGCGATGCTGCCGACGCCGCCCGCCAGCATGATCGGCTTGTGGTAACCGCGCACTTCGCCGTTGACGGTCTCCTCAAAGGTGCGGAAATAGCCCGCCAGATTGGGGCGGCCGAATTCATTGTTGAACGCCGCGCCGCCGAGCGGGCCGTCGATCATGATCTGCAACGGCGTTGCGATACGGCCCGGTTTGCCGATAGCGTTGGCTTCCCACGGCTGTTCAAATCCCGGAATGTTCAAATTGGATACCGAGAAACCAACCAGTCCCGCTTTGGGTTTGGAGCCTGAACCGGTCGCGCCTTCGTCGCGAATCTCGCCGCCGGAACCGGTGGCGGCACCGGCAAACGGCGCGATGGCGGTCGGGTGATTGTGCGTCTCCACCTTCATCAGGGTGTGGGTGAGCTCCCTGCTGAATGCATAAGCACCACCGGCGCGCGGATAGAAGCGCTCGATCTCCGCCCCCTCGATGACTGAAGAGTTGTCGGAATAGGCCACGACCGTGCCTTGCGGGTGCAGGGTGTGCGTGTTACGGATCATGCCGAATAGCGAGATGGCCTGCTGCTCGTCGTCGATGATCCAGTCGGCGTTGAATATCTTGTGGCGGCAGTGTTCGGAGTTGGCCTGCGCGAACATCATCAACTCGACATCGGTCGGGTTGCGCCCCAGTCCGTTGAAGCTCTCCACCAGATAATCAATCTCGTCGGCGGAGAGTGCCAGGCCCAATTCGCGATTGGCAATTTCCAGTGCAGTGTTGCCGCCGTTAAGAATGTCGACTGTCGAGAGCGGCTGCGGCGTGCCGTGCTTGAATAGTTTTTCTTCAATACCCGCGCTGTCAAATATCACAGATTCCGTCATGCGATCATGCAGCAGGGGCAACACGGACTTCTTCTGCACTTCCGTCAACGCTTTGCCGCTCTTGCTCTTGAGGTAATACACGACCCCGCGCTCGATGCGCTGCACTTGCGGCAGCGCGCAATGCCGGGCGATGTCGGTGGCCTTGGACGACCACGGCGAGATTGTGCCCAGTCGCGGCACCACCAAAAGCGACAGTGTATGGCCGCCGGTGGCGGGCGCGCCCGCTTGCGCATCCAGCCCGAGCAAACGTTCCAGCAGGCCGGTTTCGCTCACGGAGAGTGCGGAAGATAGTTCAACAAAATAGATATGGCGCGTTTGTTCCAGCAAGATACCTGCACCGGTCGCGGCCAGCGCGGCGCGCAGCTTGTCGAGACGGAAAGGAGACAGGGCAGATTTACCAATCGAAGTGTGGAACATGACTCGGTCACTTTGGGACGTTGACGACGGGGTGTGATTATAATGCACGGGCTTCACGAAACCCGAGGAATACAACATGTCCAGCCTACGTCCCACGCCCATCAGCCAGAAACAAGTCGCCGCCTTCCTCAAACCCCGCCCCAGGGACAGCCACAAGGGCATGTTCGGCACGGTCACAGTTATCGGCGGCAGCAACGGCATGGTCGGCGCGGCCCTGCTGGCCGGACGTGCGGCACTGAAGATGGGGGCCGGCTGCGTCCGTGTCGGCTTGCTGGCAGATAACGCGCCGGCGGTCGATTTGAATGTGCCGGAGCTGATGCTGCACAGTGCGGTTGATGCACCGAAATCATTCCCCCACCCCAACCCTCCCCGAAAGGGAGAGGGGGTGAACGCAAAAAACAATATCGATCTTTCCGTGCTGGTCGTCGGTTGCGGCCTGGGGCAAAGCCTTGCCGCGCAAAAGTTGCTGTACGACGCCTTGTTGCTCGATGTGCCGCTGGTGCTGGACGCTGATGCACTCAATCTCATTGCGCTGCGCCCCGACCTGCGCGGCATGCTGCACACACGCAAAGCCGCTGCCGTGTTCACCCCACACCCCGGTGAGGCTGCACGCCTGCTGAATTGCAGTACAGAGGATATTCAGCATGACCGTGCGCGGGCGGCATTGAATCTAGTGCAGAAACTGGGGGGAAGCGTGGTGCTGAAAGGCGCGGGCAGCCTGTGTGCCACCCGCGACGGCAAACTGTATCTGAACCAGAGCGGCAATCCCGGCATGAGCGCCGTCGGCATGGGCGACGTGCTGGCCGGCATGATCGCCGCCTTCATCGCGCAGGGGATTGCGCCCGACAATGCCTTGCTGCTCGCCGTGCATCTGCACGGTGCGGCGGGCGACGAACTGGCAAAGCAACAGGCCACGCTCGGCATGAGCGCGACCGAAGTGACCGAATGGGCACGCTGGCTGCTGAACCGGATTGCCCCGCACTAAATTCGCGATGCCCGACTTCTTCTACCGCTATCTAATCGTCATCGTCGCCTGCCTCGCGCTGCTGGTCGGCTTGCAGGTACCCAACTTTGTCGGCCAGTATGAAAAGCGTGTCGATGCCCACCTGCGCGAGGTAAGCATCAATCTGCGGCCGTTCCAAGCCATCGCCGACAAATATTTTGCGGGCGACCTGAATAAATTGATCGCGCTGCATCGCAGCAGCGGCGAAAAGCCGTTTCAGGAAGAAGGCGCGGCGATCGACAAAATGGTGCAGCGCAAGTTGCGCTTCGAGGCCGACCTCGCCGCATTGCGGACCAGTTTGCCGCTAAAGGCATTCCGTGTGCTGTTCCACGGCGACCGCGAGATGATCGACGAAGTGCTGGGACAGTACAGTTATGCCGTGCCGCTGAATCAGGATGCGCTGCTGTTCGGCGCGACCTTCGCTCTCGTCATCCTGATCCAGCTCGAGCTGTTGCTCGCGCTGGCCCGCCGCATCAGCAATCGATCCCCCGCTTCCAATCCCAAAATGCAATGAGTTTTCCCATCGATATCAGCGAGGAAGCGGGTGTCCGCTATCTGCATTTCGGTTCGCGCTGGATTCAGGGAGCGATGCGCATCGCGCGACCGTGGAATCTGGAGCTGGACTACACCAAAGAAATGATGGCGCCGCTGTTGCTGCGCGACGAGCGGCGCTTCCCGCGCAAAGTGCTGCTGATCGGTCTGGGCGCCGCCTCGCTGACCAAATTCATCTACCGCAACCTGCCGCTGGCGCATCTCACCATCGTCGAGATCGAACCGCGCGTGGCGATTGCGGCCAAGCAGTATTTCAAGCTGCCGGAGGACGACAAGCGCATCCATCTGGTGATTGCGGATGGCGCGCAATACATGCTGGGCACGGAAAAGAAATTCGACCTGATCCTGGTGGATGGCTTCAACGAACGCGCGCGCCCGGGCGAATTGAACACCCTGCCGTTCTATCAGGCGTGCCGTACCCGTTTGACCGAACAGGGCATCATGGCGGTCAATCTGATCGGCTTGACACGCGGGGTGCAAGACAGCTTTATCCACATCGCAACCGCCTTCGACAAGCGCGCACTGATGTTTCCCTCCTGCGACAGCGGCAATGTCATCGCCTTTGCAACGGCAGGCGAGACCATCGAGATCGCGCTGGATGATCTGCGCGAACGCGCCACAGACTTGAAGGAAAAAACCGGCCTCAATCTGCTGCCAACCATCACTCGTCTCGAGCAATCCGCCACCTGCCCCGGAGGCAAACTTGTGCTGTAACACAGATGTAACGGGGTGGCAGGCAACTCGCTGTATAATCGCGGCCACAGAACGGGGCTGCATCCGGCCCTGGCATTGATCAATTTATTTTTAAGGAACCGACATGGCAACAATTAAAAAGGCTGCAAGCACGGGCAAGGCACCCGCAAAGGCCGGTACCGCCAAAACAACACCCGTAGCCAAAAAGACCACTCCGGCCGCAAAGCCCAAGGCAGCTACCAAGGCCGCAACCCCAAAAACACCCGCAGCCAAGGCTGGCACCACAGCCAAGAAACCGGGCACTGCCGGCACCAACACAGCCCCGCGCACGAACGCTGCCCCATCGGCAGAACAACGCTACCGCATGGTGCAGGATGCCGCCTACTACCTGGCGGAGAAGAATGGATTCAAGGGCGGTGCGAGGGATTACTGGATTGCGGCTGAAGCCGAGATCAAACTTCTCCTGTCCGGGAAATAACCCCGCCGCAGCGGTTGACCTGTTTCAGGTCAACCCGCTTTCCACTTCGTAGCGAACAAAAGGGAGCCCGATCTTCTCGCCGCGCAGCACGGCGAGAAGATTTTCTGCCTGTGTTGCATCGAGTACAAATTCCACCTGGATCGGCAGTTCGCCTCCCAGCTCAAAGAAAGTTTCTTCATGCAGATGGCCGTGCCGGCCAAATCCGGCGACTGCACGGAATACCGAACCACCCCGAACGCCTTGTGCCCTGGCTTTTTCCAGCAACCACTCGTACAGCAGCTTGCCCTGATGGTGCTGCTTTTCGGTCAGGTAGAACCTGAGATAGGTGCTCTGCATATCAGCCTCCGGTTTGTAGCCATTTAAAGGTCTGCATCCCCAATACCGTCATCAGCAGCGAACCGCCGAGGTGCGCCACGATGATGCCCACCCACCACGCATATTGTCCGCGCAACAACAGCGTGACCGTCTCAGCCGAAAACGTGGAGAACGTGGTGAGTCCGCCGAGAAAACCAGTGATGATGAACAGCCGCCACTCGGGACCGATACCCGGATGTTGCATGAAAAAAGCAATCGCCACACCGATCAGATAACCGCCGATGAGATTGGCTGCGAGCGTGCCGACGGGCAGTTCCGGCAGCGCCGGGTTGAGCCACAGCCCCAGACCCCAGCGCAGCCAGGCACCACAGGCCGCCCCAACCCCTATCGCCAGTAAAGCATATGCAGTCATAGTCCTCTCGCCGCGCGAATCAGGCCGTACCGCCCACCGTCAAGCCGTCGATGCGAACCGTCGGCTGGCCCACGCCGACCGGCACGCTCTGCCCTTCCTTGCCGCAAGTACCGACGCCGGGATCGAGCGCCATATCGTTGCCGATCATGCTCACGCGCGTCAGTGCCTCGGGGCCGTTGCCGATGAGGGTCGCGCCTTTCACCGGGTAGGTGATCTTGCCGTCCTCGATCATGTAGGCTTCGGTAGTGGAAAACACAAACTTGCCGCTGGTGATATCGACCTGCCCGCCGCCGAAATTGGCGGCATACAGACCGTGCTTGACCGAGGCGATGATCTCCGCCTGTGTTTTGTCGCCGTTCAACATCATGGTGTTGGTCATGCGCGGAATCGGCAGATGGGCGAACGATTCGCGCCGCGCATTGCCGGTAAGCGGGACATTCATCAGGCGCGCGTTCAGACTGTCCTGCAGGTAGCCGCGCAGGATGCCGTCCTCGATCAGCACGGTGCGCTGCGTCGGATTGCCTTCGTCGTCCATGTTGAGCGAACCGCGCCGATCCGGGAGGGTGCCGTCATCCACCACGGTGACGCCCTTCGCCGCCACGCGCTGGCCAACGCGGCCGGAAAAGGCCGAGCTGCCCTTGCGATTGAAGTCTCCTTCCAGGCCATGTCCCACTGCCTCGTGCAACAGGATGCCGGGCCAGCCGGAACCGAGCACCACTGTCATGTTGCCCGCCGGCGCGGGACGCGCTTCCAGCGCCACGGTCGCCTGATGCACCGCTTCCCGCGCGTAGTGCTGCAGCACCTCATCGCTGAAATAGTCGTAAGCGAAACGTCCGCCGCCGCCGGCCGAACCCTGTTCGCGCCGCCCTTCGCTCTCGACGATGACTTGCAGCGAAAGGCGCACCAGCGGACGAATATCGCCATTCAGCAAGCCGTCGCCGCGCGCCACCAGCACCACCTCATATTCACCGGACAGATTGGCCATCACTTGCGTGACGCGCGGATCGAGTGCGCGCGCCATTTTCTCCAGCCTTTCCAGTAGCACGACTTTTTGCGCAGCCTCCAGCGTGCCTATGGGATCCTGCGGCAGGTACAGGCGCCGCGCTTTGGCCGGATGCAGGTGCGCCGCCGTTTGCTTGCCGCCCTGGCGCGCGATGGCACGTGTCGCCAGCGCTGCTTCTTCCAGTGCGTTCAGGGTGATGTCATCCGAATAGGCGAACGCCGTCTTGTCGCCGCTCACCGCGCGCACGCCGACGCCCTGATCGATATGGAAACTGCCGGATTTGACGATACCTTCCTCCAGCGACCAACTTTCGGCGCGGCTGTACTGGAAATACAGATCGGCGTAATCGACGCGATGCGCCAGCATCTGGCCAAACACTTGTTGCAGATCACGCGCGCCGAGGCCGTGCGCGTCGAGCAGGGTGTGTTGCGCCAGTTGTAATGCCGTGCGTTCGCTCATGCCTGCTCGCTGTGGCTACAAGCGAGGGTACGATGCGACAGCGCGGGCAGGCTGGCGCGCAGGCTCTTCTGATAGGACGCGTTGACCTCCGCAAGCACCACCCCGGAGCCGCGCGGCAACTCGTCAAGAATACGTCCCCACGGATCGACGATCATGCTGTGGCCGTGCGTCTCGCGCCCGCTAACATGGTATCCCCCCTGCGCGGCGGCGATGACGTACGCCAGATTCTCGATGGCGCGGGCGCGCACCAGCGGTTCCCAGTGCACCTTGCCGGTGGTGGCGGTGAAGGCGGATGGGAGCACGATGATGTCGGCGTTCTGCATGGCACGGAAAAGTTCGGGGAAACGCAGGTCATAGCACACGGCCAGCCCGATGCGCCCGAACGGGCTGTCCACCACAACCACCTGGTCGCCCGCTTCGATGGTTTGCGCCTCGTTATAGCTTTCGTTGCCCAGTGTCAGGTTGAACAGATGAATCTTGTCGTAGCGCGCCACCTGCATCCCGCTCTCGTCAAATACCAGCAGGCTGTTGCGCACCTTGTCCGGAGCCTCCGCCACCAGCGGCAATGAACCCATCAGCCAGATTTTGTGCTGACGCGCCTGCTCGCGCATGAATTGCTGGATCGGGCCCTGCCCCGGTGTCTCGCGCACCTTCACCTTGTCCGTTTCATCCATCCCCATGATGGCAAAAAACTCGGGCAGCAGCACCAGCTTCGCGCCTTTGGCGGCGGCATCGGCGATCAGACGCCGCGCCTCATTGAGATTGCCTTCCACCCTGGGACCGGACGCCATCTGAATAGCGGCAACCCTGTACGCGCTTTGTTGTGCGGCGATGCGGGACTGGGTGGAATCGAGATCAGGTGATGGCATGATGAAAAGTTCTTTCGTTGATGGATGATGTTAACGCTTATTCCCCGGCCGGCGGCTTGCTCGATCCGACCCGTTCGACTACCGGGTCAGCCCAACTGCCGCTGACATTGTAGTCAAACGAGACCAGCTTATCGAGCGGGTCGCGCAATAATTTATTGGCAAGCAACACCCCAACCCCAACCGCAGGGCCGGCAGCGAATGACAACAGCGACACATTGGCACCCAGCGCAGGGAGCACACGCACTTGGAGCTGCTGGGTCTCACGCTCAATGTCCACCTCGCCGCGCAGGGTGACTTTGGCAGAAGTACCCGCCATGGAAAAATCCTCGGTTTTGAGCATACCGTTCTCGATCAGCGCCAGCCCGGAAATAGTATCGAACTGGAAACCGGGACTGAAAACATCGGTGAAATCGAGCGAAATCCGTTTGGGCAAAGCTTGCAGGCTCAAGACACCGAGCAATTTTGCCGCGCCCGGATCAACTTGTAGAAAGCGCCCTTTGCCGACGTTGACCCGTACCGAACCAAACAGACTGGGGTAATTGAACGCACCCGGTGAGCCATGCCAGATCAGCACACTCTCCAACACACCCTTGGCGCCCGTCACGCTGTCCGGATAACCGGAACGTGCCAACAATCTCCCCGAATCGGCAATATCCATTTTAAGATTGACCTGCGTCTCACCTTTGAGCACACGCCAGCGCCCGTTCGCATCCAGCAATGCGTCCGGATTGGTCAGGCGCATGGATTTCAACACGATATCCCCTGCCTCACCTTCCAGCAGCAGGACAAGCCTTCCCAGCAGCCGCCCTTTCCAGAAAAAACTATCCACCGTCATATCGACCACCGGCATTGAAACAGCGCCCTCAACCTGTTCGTCTGCTGGCGGGGCGGCGTTTGTCTCGCCCGCACCCCCGGAGCCCAGTTTTAATTGTTTCAAACGCACCAGCAGCCTGCCCTGATCCTGCGGCTGCCAGATCAGATCACCAGTGACTTCATCCGAAGTCAGACGTGTGCTGATCAGGCCATTGCGGCCGCTGCCACGGATGTTGAGGCCGTGTATCCGGTTGCCAAAACCGGCCACCTCGCCCAGCGTCACATCGATGCCGGCGATGTTGGGCAGCACCCCCTCGCGTTGCGGCATATCCGACCAACCGCTCCAGCCCTGCAAATCCAGACGCGGCAGCCGGCCGGTAATCCAGATACCTTCCTTGTCATTGACCCCGGCTGCCTTGCCCAGCACGATATTGCCGCGCCGAATGGCCCTGGCACCATCGATCGCCTCGTTGCGCAGCAGTGTGATATCCACGATCTCGCCATAACTCAATTTCAGACTGTCTTGCCCGGCGTCGATATCCTTCTGCCCAAAACGAAGATCGATCTTTTGTGCCGGCAGTTTGTTAAAAGGGTGGGGCAAATCGGAAGCCAGCCCGAGCAAATCGGAACTCACCTGCACGTCGGCCAGTTTATCGCGCACCCTGATCTTTGCCTGCCAGTCAGTTTGTCCGTGCAGGTGCCGCAGCAATGGATAGCGATAGGCGGCATGCAGACCATCGGCATCCAGCTTTCCTTTGGCATCGACCAGCAAGGCTCCCTCTTCACTGCGTACAGCAAGGCGCGCCGGGCCGCCCATGACCTGCAAAGCGACATCACTGGCCTGTATGGTTTCGTTGCTGAAAGAGAGTTCACCCTGCACGCGTTGCAACAGTGGAACGTGCGCCCCCAAGTCGAGTGTATTGCTGTCGATGCGATAACTGCCAAGTACTTTGGCCGGTGCATCGTGCCCCAGCGGAATCTCCAGGTGCAGTTTGAGCAGCCCCCTGCCACGGGCATGAAAGTCGTCGGTATAGCCATCAAGGTAACCCTGCACCGGGCTGTTGCGTATGTAGTCGAGTGAGCGTTGCGTGTCATCTGCCGCTTCCCCGTCCACCTCCATGACCAGGGCGGGTGCCAGCATATCCGGCAATGCCACACGCACTCTTTGCAAGGCGGCTCCAGCCGTTCTGGCACGGGAGGCTTTTACTTCGAGCAACCTGCCTTGAATCAGTAATTCCGCCTGCGCCTGCTCGATGCGCGGCCAATCGGGATCGAATTCGATCGCCACATCCTTTGCCTTGGCGGTAATTTTGAATAGCCCCGTGTTGCCCTCTGCAAACGGAAAATTCCGCAGATCGCCGCGCACCCGCAATTGGAATGAATCAGCCTGTCCGTCCTGCAAGCCGGTCTGCAGCCAGCGATACGTCGCATCGCCAAAAGCATGCTGCGGAATATACCGTGCAGCATGCTGCACCGAAGCGCGCGCAAGATTGACTGTCAGGTCGGCAACACCGGGGCCGTCGGCCAATTGATAACTGCCAAAGACCGTTCCCGCCAGATCGGCATTGGCTACACGCAGGTTGTTCAGCTTGAGGTTCCATCCATGCGGCGGGTTGTGCAGCCAGTCCAGTTGCCCGGTTAGCTCATCAAACTGCAACGGTTCTGCCAGAAAGTCCGGTGCTTCCACCCTGAAATCATGGCTGTCCACCCACAGCACACCATGACTATCGCTGCCATCGATGCGCCCGCTCAATCCGGAAAACCCCGGCAACTTGCCGAGCCGGCGCATGGCGACCTGTTCGAATTGCGCCCGCACCCGATAACGCAATAATGCCTCAATGTCACCCTGCCAGCTTGCCTGCAGATCGCGCACACTGCCCTGCAATCCAAGATCGGTAATACTCTGCTTTACTTTGGCCGCCAGCGGCAGGTAGTCAAGCAATCGCCCCACATCGGACAGGTTGAGCGCATCCACGCGCGCCTCCCCTGAAGCCGAGCCGTAGCCACTTCTGGCATTCAGGTTGAGCAGGAAATTGATTGGCGGCAAAGTGAAACCGTCACGCATACGCAAAGAAAAATTATCGGCGGAAATTTCGAAACCGTTGCGCAATTGCCGCCAGCCCAGTCCCCCCTTAAATTCACGCAACGCAAGCACCGGCAATTCAGTGCCGAGTCGTGCCTGGACATCGCGCAGATCAACTTTTGCCGCCATCCCGGTGATGGCGCCCTGCGCCAAATTCAGTGACAGCTGCAAGTCACCGCTCCCTTGTTGCAGACTGAAAGGCAAGTCGAGCCATGTACGCCCGGTGGCAACATCCGCCTGGTCGATACGCGCAAACAAATCCCCCCGCCAACTATGGGTGGCGGCAAACCCATCACCATACAGATCACCGCGCAGTTCGACCGCTGTCGCCAGGGTTGAAGGTGGCACGGCATTCAGGGTGAAACGGTGATGATCAGAGTGATTATTGAGGGTAAGTGCAAAGTGTTCAAAAGTCACCGGAGGTGCGCCACGCAGCTCGTCCTGCCATACGATTCGCCCCTCCCTGATCACGATCAGGGTCTGATGCAGCAACCAGTCCGCCGTCTCCGCACCTGAAACAACCGAAGATTGCGCGGCCGACTCGATACCTCCCACATACAAACGGCCGGCCGGATCGCGCCGGATCGACAACTGGGGATTATCCAGTTGCAGGCTGTAAAAACGTAACTCCCCAAACAGCAGACTGGTCCAGGCTACCGTATTGCGCATCACGGGAAATTGCAGGGCAACCCGCCCCTGTTCGTCGCGAATGCTCACCTCGGACAATACCAGGCTCGGACGCAAGCCTTCCCAGTTGGCCTCAATGCGCGCAATCGTCAGTGGACGGCCAATACTGGCACTGGCCGCCGCCTCGATGTCACCATGGTAGTGCTCGATCTGGGGCAATATCGAGAAACGCAAAAAGGCCGCCCCTCCCACAATCAACACGAGCACAAGCAACAGCAAAATGCGCGAGACATACCAGGTGCCAAGTGCGGTATGCCGTAACAGTCGCTTCAACATATTTGGCGGGCGTTCAGTAACGCGTGGCGGGATGGGGAGTGGTTGAACATGGGGGCTATAATGCACCGGTCGGAAACGAACGCTTTCATTTTAACCGAACCCAGATGAGACCTGCCCCACAGATTGCCGATTTCGACACACTGGTCGCCCATGCCCGGCGCTGCAGCCACTATTTCACACGCCTGCTGGATGCGGAACCAGCCTGGCTGGAACGGTTGCATGCACAACACCAACTGGCAACCGATGCCGCGCTGATCGAATGCTGGCTGGATGAGTTGCCCGCTGCCGACGAAGCGGAACTGGCACATGCATTGCGCATCCTGCGCAAACGCGTGATGTTGCAGCTGATAGTGCGCGATCTGGGCGGACTGTGCGACTTGTCGGAAGTGATGCGCGCGATGACCGCGCTGGCCGAACTCGCGCTATGCCGCGCGCAGATATTCTGCATGGGAAGTCTGTCCGCGCAATTCGGCCAGCCAATCGGGGCGGACAGCGGTGCCGCGCAGCAGATGCTGGTGATCGGCATGGGCAAACTGGGCGGCGGCGAACTCAATGTCTCCTCCGACATCGACCTGATCTTTGTGTATCCTGAAGAAGGCGAGACGAATGGCGCGCGCAGCCTGTCCAATCACGAATTCTTCAGCCGCCTCGGGCGCCGTATCATCGCTCTCATCAACGATCTGACCGCCGATGGTTATGTGTTCCGCGTCGATATGCGCCTGCGCCCCTACGGCGACAGCGGGCCGCTGGTCATGAGTTTTGGCGGGCTGGAAGAATATCTGGTTGCGCAGGGCCGCGAATGGGAACGCTATGCATGGATCAAGGCGCGCGTGGTCTCACCGCCGCACGATCCGCACAGCGTTGAACTGGATCGGCTGGTGCAGCCTTTCGTGTTCCGCAAATATCTCGATTTCGGCGCCTTCGATTCGATGCGCAAACTGCATGCGCAGATTCGCGCCGAAGTGGTACGGCGCGAACGCCAGCAAAATATCAAACTCGGTGCCGGCGGTATTCGTGAGATCGAATTCATCGCCCAGGTGTTCCAGCTGATACGCGGCGGACGTGATGCACGGCTGCGCATCAGGCCGACGCGGCAGGTGCTGCAATTGCTGGGCACGGCAGGGGAATTGCAAGCCGGCATCGTGCAGCGTCTGGACCAAAGCTACGTGTTTTTGCGCGAACTGGAACACCGCCTGCAATATCTGGACGACCAACAAACACAGATGCTGCCGGAAGCTGCCGAGCAGCAGGCGATTATCGCGCGGGCCATGGGCTATGCCGACTACACAACCCTGCTCGCCGACCTCGATCCGCTGCGCACCTTCGTCAATGCACAGTTCGAAACGGTGTTCGGCAGCAAAGAAACGGACGGCAACGAGACGCTGTGGCAGGAAGGGGGCGACTGCGAGACGCTGACGGCGGCACTGGGTGAACTGGGTTACCGCGAAGCCCCCGCACTGGCGGAGATGCTGGGACAATTCCGTACCGGCAACCGCTACCGCCAACTCCCCGAAACCAGCCGGCAACGCATGGACAGCCTGTTGCCGCGCTTCATCCGTTTGTGCGCGGCAGAACAGAACCGCGACGACGCATTGCGCCGCGCGCAGATGCTGCTGGAAGCCATCGCGCGCCGCGCCTCGTATCTCGCCTTTCTCGCCGAATACCCGCAGGCACTGCCCCGGCTGGTGCACATGCTGGCTGCCAGCGCCTGGGCCGGCGACTATCTGGCACAGCATCCCATCCTGCTTGACGAATTGCTCGACACACGCGAACTGTACGTGGCACCGGACTGGCCGCAACTGGATGCGCAATTGGCGATGGAGCTCGAGGCGCACCATAGCGATACCGAACGCGAGATGGATGTGCTGCGCCAGTTCCAGCAGGCGCAAACCTTCCATCTGCTGGCGATGGATCTGCAAGGGGTGTTGCCGCTGGAAAAATTGAGTGACCACCTGAGCGATCTTGCCGACCTGATCCTGCGCCACGTGCTGCGTCTGTGCTGGCACGACCTGCGCCAGAAACACCGCGAGCAACCGCGCTTCGCCATCATCGCCTACGGCAAATTGGGCGGGCGTGAACTGGGCTACGCCTCCGATCTCGATCTGGTTTTCCTGTACGACGATGAGCAGCCCGATGCCGGACAGATCTACGCGCGACTGGCGCAGCGTATCAACACACTGATCTCCAGCCACACCGCTGCCGGTCGCCTGTATGAGGTCGATCTGCGCCTGCGTCCGAACGGCGAAAGCGGCCTGCTGGTCAACTCCATCGGCTCATTCGAGTCCTATCAACGCGAGCACGCCTGGGTATGGGAGCATCAGGCACTGACCCGGGCACGTTTTTGTGCCGGCGATGACGCGGTTGGTGAGCGCTTTGAACAGATTCGCAAAGCGATCCTCTGTCTGCCGCGCGATACTGCCAAACTCAAACAGGAAGTACTGGAGATGCGGCGCAAGATGCACGATGGACACCCTAACCACAGCGACCGGTTCGATATCAAACACGACAGCGGCGGCATGGTCGATATCGAATTCATGGTGCAATTTCTGGTGCTGGCACATGCCGCACGCTATCCGCAACTGACCGCCAACAGCGGCAACCTCGCGCTGCTGCAGACGGCAGCGGAACTCGGGTTGATCAATCGGACAGACAGTGAGGCACTGCGTGATTTATACCGGGATCTGCGCCGGCTACAGCACGGTATGCGACTGAACAACCAGTCGCCGTGCCGTATCGAACCGGGCCGCCTGGACACGACTGCCGTGTCCGGATTGTGGCAGCAACTTCTGGGAGAATGAATCAGGCGACAGCCGGTGCACCGTCATGCGGTGGCAGATGGAACACATTGTTGCTGATGGAATTACCCGCCACGTCAACCCGGCCAACCAGCCGGTACGAAACCATGTCACCCTTACCCTTGATGTTGAGCATGCTCGGCGGCTCGAACAGGAAGTCATGGCGCAGACGATTGTAGGTGGTCTTGTCGGTCAAAATGTGTCCGGATCGCGCATCATCCGTCAGGCGGCTGGCAATATTCACCGTGTCACCCCACAAATCATAGATGAAACGCTTGGTACCGATTACCCCGGCCACCACCGGTCCGGTGGCAATACCGATATGCACACCCAGACCAAGCCTGGCGGAGAGCGGGTGGCTGGCGATGAACTCGAGCATTTCCAGCGCCATGTTCACCACATCGCGCGCATAGTCCTGCCGCTCGCGCGTCAAGCCACCCACCACCATATAGGCATCGCCTATGGTCTTGATCTTTTCCAGGCCGTGCTTCTCGGTCAGCTCGTCAAATTCCGAAAACAGGTTATTCAGCAGGCCAACCATCTGTTCCGGTGACATCTGCTCGGTCAGTTGGGTGAAGTTGACGAGGTCGGCAAACATCACCGTCACATCGGCATAACCGTCGGCGATCAACCCCTCGTTGCTTTTCAGGCGTTCGGCAATGCTGGAAGGCAGCACATTGAACAGCACCCGCTCGGAACGCTTTTGTTCTTCGGCCAATAACGCATGTTGCTGGTCGAGCTGCAGCTTGATCTTCTCGGTCTCGACCACGAAATAGCGCACCAGGAAATACAGGATCGAGGACATGGCGGCAAAATTTATGGCAAAGAACACGCCGATGGTGTTCATGGGGATGCCGCCACTTCCGCCGGTCCCCAGCATATAGTCGAAGAAACCCGATAGTGCAGTCAGAACGATGTAGGCGAAGAACCAGGGAAGAGATTCACGCCAGCTTGACACCACCAGTGCGCCAATCGGTGCCAGCAAGGCCCAAAGTGTCACACCGCTTGATGTGATCGAACTCCCCATGCTCCACTGCATGATGAAGGGAGTAAAAAGAAACAGGGAAAGCTGGATGAAGCGAAAGACCACGAAATTGCGTGTCTTCAGGTAGTGCAGCAGTGAGCCGACCGAAATCAGTTGATAGCCCAACGGTACATTGCTGGAGAAATGCACCCCCATCGCCCAGTAGATGGCCAGCCAGAACATGACGGCAAACGTCATAAAGGCAGCGGCAAAAATGAGCAGGCTCTTGCGCAGCTTGTCTTCCTGCGAGTCCAATACACCCGGCTTGATTTCCTGCGAGCTGATATGTTGCGCCACACGACCTCCCCCGATCACCTGCCGAATGATTACACGAAGCGCACATAAAAGGAATACGCCGAAAGGCATGGACTTGCACGGGCGCAATGAAAACATTTTCGGCAAGCTTCAATATCAACATGGAAAGGGCTAGAATTGCGCCTTCTTTTCGACGACTCAACCTCAAGGAAATACATCATGTCCATGTCCGACCGCGACGGCTTCATCTGGCACGACGGCAAGCTCGTCCCCTGGCGCGAAGCCACCACCCATGTCCTGACCCACACCCTGCACTACGGCATGGGCGTGTTCGAGGGCGTGCGCGCCTACAAGGCAGCCAAGGGAACGGCGATCTTCCGTCTGCGCGAGCACACCGACCGCCTGTTCAATTCGGCCTACATCTTCAAGATGAAGATGCCGTTCGACAAGGAAACCCTGATGGAGGCGCAGCGCGAAGTGGTGCGCGCCAACAAGCTGGAATCCTGCTATATCCGCCCCATCGTGTTTTACGGTTCCGAGGCGATGGGTATCGCCGCCACCACCCTGAGCGTGCACGTGGCGATTGCCGCCTGGCCATGGGGTGCGTATCTGGGCGAGGAAGGGATGGCAAAGGGGATTCGTGTCAAAACTTCCAGCTTCACCCGCCATCACGTCA
>DISA01000014.1 GCA_002421915.1 Gallionellaceae bacterium UBA6222 | reverse complement strand
CCTTCACCGGCTTTCTCTACGCCGGTCTGATGATCTTGCCGGACGGCGGCCTCAAAGTGCTGGAATTCAACTGCCGCTTCGGCGACCCCGAAACGCAACCCATCATGCTGCGCCTCAAGAGCGACTTCGCCGCGCTGATCGAACACGGCATCAACGGCACGCTCGACAAGATCGAAGCCGAATGGGACAAGCGCACCGCGCTCGGCGTCGTCATGGCCGCCGCCAACTATCCCGACACTCCGCGCAAAGGTGATGTCATCACCGGCTTGCCCAAAAAGCTGGAAGATGCCCATGTCTTCCACGCCGGCACCGCGATGCAAGACGGCAAAGTCGTCACCAACGGCGGCCGCGTGCTCTGCGTCGTCGCCCTCGGCGACATGGTCAAACACGCGCAAAACCGCGCCTACGAGATCGCCAACACCATCAAATTTGATGGCTGCCAGATGCGGCGCGACATCGGCTGGCGCGCGATAGGGCGGAAGTAAAAAGTACATCAAATGCTTGTCGATAGATGGTTAGCAACGCAAAACGGGGAAGTGGCAACACTACCCCGTTTCCCATTTCAATAGTGAGCATGTGTACTGGAATTACTTTGTCTTGGGCAACAGTGCTCGGCTAATAAGCAATAGGCTGCACCTATTCCATATCCCCCGGCTTCGCCCGCATCTTCGCGGCGATGTAGTCGCTTTGCGAGATGTGCAGCAGCTCGGTCATTCTGCGCATCAGGTGGTTTTCGTGGGCGCTGAGGTGGCGGTCGGCGTAGGCGACTTGCCACATGTATTCGACGATGCGGATCTTTTCTTCCCGTCCCAGTTCGCGGTTGAGCAGCGAGGTGAACTGGTGCAGGTCGGTGGCTTGTTGTGCGGTGTGTTGGCCCAGCGCGGAGAGTTGTTGCACTTCGCGGTCGTTGAGCTGGAACCGTTGTTTGAGGATGCGCATGACGGTGGTCAGCTCGGCCTCGCTGCTTTCGGCATCCGCGCGCATGACTTCTATCATCAGCACAGCGGTGGCGAGTTGCAGGGTGTGTTCGGGTTGCGGCGCGTCGTTGGACGGGGTGATCAGGGTCGAGAAGAATTCGTTCAGTTTATTGAGCATGGTGTTTGTGTCGGGGTGTCGAAACGGGTGCCGCCGTGATAACGATGAGCCGCTCTGTCAATAATGCGGCGGTCTTTCATTGGCTGTCGGGCCTGCATTCCCGGCTTCGGATAGCGCGCGGATCTGGCCGGCGAGTTCCCTGCAGAACTCCTCAAGCCGTTCCAGTCTTTGTTGCTGCCGGTGGACCGTTTTGTTCAGTTCGTCGATCTGGTCTTCCTGGAAGGTGATCTTTTCTTCGATGTGGATGAGGCGTTCGTCAGTCATGCGAGTGCTCGAAAAGTTCGGCGGTGAGCCGGGGTGTGCATTGTAGCGCGGTACGGCTGTCGGCAATT
Organism: Gallionellaceae bacterium UBA6222; assembly: GCA_002421915.1. GTDB lineage: Bacteria > Pseudomonadota > Gammaproteobacteria > Burkholderiales > Gallionellaceae > Sideroxyarcus. The sequence continues at coordinate 2,968 of DISA01000014.1, read as the reverse complement.
TCGGTATGATTGCGCGCGTTATGCGGTTGCCTTTGTTAAGGGTGACTGCGCCGATCCTCTACACGCTAAAACCATGTCACCAGCGCGGCACATCTCCTCCCGGTCTCTCGCTGCCCACCTCAAACGCGGCGGCGTGATCGCTTACCCCACCGAGTCCTGCTACGGTCTCGGTTGCGATCCGCGCAATCGGCGCGCGGTGCGGCGCATCCTGAAGCTGAAGCAACGCCCGCAGAAGAAGGGCTTGATCCTTGTCGCGTCGCACTATCATCAAGTTGCATCGTTCATCCAGCCGCTCACGGCTGCGGAACAATCGCGTTTGCAGCAGGATGGCGCGCAGGCGGTGACGTATCTGATGCCCGCCAGGCCTTCCTGCCCGCGCTGGCTGCGCGGCGAGCACGCCACGCTGGCGGTGCGGCTGACCGCGCATCCGTTCGCACGGCAGCTTTGCCGTAGCGTGGGCAGTGCGCTGGTGTCCACCAGCGCGAACCGTAGCGGCATGCGCGCGGCGAAGACCTATGCCGAGTGCCGGCGCATGTTCGGCGATCGCGTGCGGGTATTGCGCGGTCGCTTGGGCAAACGCAAGCGGCCTTCGACGATCAGGGCGTGGGGCGGTGATAGAATCGTGCGCCAATAATTAATCGGATCGCAGCAAGCGATCCTCATCTTGTCCCCTCTCCCGCAAGCGGGCGAGGGGAGTGAATACCGGAGGAGAAACAATGGATAGCGCCGCCGTCAAAACATACCTGCTCGAACTGCAAGAGCTGATCGTCGAACGTCTGGAACAGGTCGATGGCAAGAAATTTATCCGCGATCCGTGGACTCGCGCCACCGGTAGCGGCGGCATCGGCAAGGGCGAGGGCATCAGCTGCATCATCGAGGAAGGCAACGTGCTGGAACGCGGCGGTGTGGCGTTCTCGCATGTGCAGGGCGACAAGATGCCCGCATCCGCCACCGCGCACCGGCCCGAGCTGGCCGGTTGCCGTTGGGAGGCGATGGGTGTGTCGCTGGTGATGCATCCGCGCAACCCGTATGCGCCGACCTCGCACGCCAACGTGCGCATGTTCATGGCGCACAAACCGGATGGCGACAAAATTTTCTGGTTCGGCGGCGGCATGGACCTGACGCCGTATTACGGTTTTGAGGAAGATGCGAAACATTTTCATCAGGTCTGCCAGAACGCGCTGGCGCCGTTTGATGCGTCGTTGCATGCGAAATACAAGAAGTGGTGCGACGAGTATTTCTTCCTCAAGCATCGCAACGAGCCGCGCGGTATCGGCGGCATCTTCTTCGACGACCTCTCCGAGCCGGATTTCGATTCCTGTTTCGCCATCCAGCAGAGCGTCGGCGACCATTATCTGTCGGCCTACGTGCCGTTGCTGGAGAAGCGCCGTGACATGCCTTACAGCGAGCGCGAGCGCGACTTCCAGTTGTATCGGCGCGGGCGCTATGTGGAGTTCAATCTGGTGATTGACCGCGGCACCATCTTCGGTCTGCAATCGAACGGCCGCACCGAATCGATCCTGCTCTCCATGCCGCCGCTGGTGAAATGGCGCTACGACTGGCACCCCGAAGCGGGCACGCCGGAAGCGGAGTTGTACGAGAAGTTTCTGGTGCCCAAGGACTGGGTATGAGGGAGATTCAAACTGTGTTGGACTGAAGTCCGACTTGCAAAACTGCCGACTTGTTTGTCATCCCCGCGAAGGCGGGGATCCAGTTGATTCATTAAACTGGGTTCCCGCCTTCGCGGGAACGACGAAACAGGTTAAATCGGCCTTTCCTAGCCTTTCTGTATGAACCGTTCCAAGTGTTCAAGAAACACCCGCGTCTTGTACGGCGGATAACGGCGCATCGGCATGACCGCCCACGCCGGCACGCTGGGCAGACTCCATTTCGGCAACACCGGCGCCAGCCGTTTCTGGCGCACATCTTCGACCGTAAAACTGACCGGCAACGCGCCGATGCCGGCACCGTCCAGCAGCAACTGCTGGATCATGTCGGGGGAGTTGAGCGTCAATCTTCCCGGCGGCACCGCTTCCCACACCTCTTTGCCGCGCGTCAGCCGCCACGGCACGGCGCTACCGTCGGCGGCGAGCAGGCGCACGGCAGCATGCCGGGCCAGATCATCGGGATGGCGCGGCGCCGGGTGCAGGGCGAGATAGATCGGGCTGGCGTACAAGCCGAAGCGCTGCTCGTCGATCTTGCGCGCAACCAGCGTGGTATCGTCGTCCAGCGCACCCATGCGGACCGCCAGGTCGAAACGTTCGCCAAGCAGATCAACGCGGCGCGCGCCCAAGTCGAGATCGAGCTGGATCTCCGGGTAAGTTTCGATGAAAGTGGCGATGGCGCGCGAGCAATGCTGTTTGGCGTAATCGCCCGGCATCGAGACGCGCAGATGGCCGCGCGGTGCCAGCTCGCGGCTGTGCACAAAGTCGTGCAGGTTGCCGACCTCCTCGCTCACGCGGCGGCAATGGTCGAGGAATTCCTGGCCGTATTCGGTCAGCGCCAGACGGCGCGTGGTGCGCAGTAGCAGGCGTTGGCCGAGCGCCGCTTCGAGATTGGCGAGGCGGCGCGAGACGGTTGCCTTGGGCATGCCCAACCGTTCGGCGGCGCGCGCCAGACCGCCCTGTTCGATGATGGTGGCAAACAGGATCATGTCGTCGGCGGAGAAGGTTGTTTGTTCCATTTATGAAACAGTCTATCCCGAAAATCGGCCTTTATCTATTTCCGGATAATCCATACCATGCTGCTCAACTTTCTTTTTGCAGGGGCTCGCACATGGATACCGCCATCGTCAGCCAGGCCTCGCGCGGCATCGAACGCATCATCGAGGGCGTCGCCACATCGGACGGGGCGGGTGTGAGCCTGACCCGGGTGCTCACCGGCAAGCTGCAGTACCGCCTCGATCCTTTCCTGATGCTGGATGCCTTCGGCAGCGACAATCCGGACGATTACATCGCCGGTTTTCCCG
>DISA01000076.1 GCA_002421915.1 Gallionellaceae bacterium UBA6222 | reverse complement strand
GTGCTGCGCAAGATGAAGAAGACCGCCGAGGACTACCTGGGCGAGGAAGTCACCGAGGCCGTCATCACGGTCCCGGCCTACTTCAACGACAGCCAGCGCCAAGCCACCAAGGATGCAGGCCGCATCGCCGGGCTGGATGTGAAGCGCATCATCAACGAACCGACCGCAGCCGCACTGGCGTTCGGCATGGACAAGCAGGAAGGTGACCGCAAGATCGCGGTGTACGACCTGGGCGGCGGCACGTTCGATATTTCCATCATCGAAATTTCCGAGATCGAAGGTGAGCACCAATTCGAAGTGCTGTCCACCAACGGCGACACTTTCCTCGGCGGTGAAGACTTCGACATGCGCGTGATCGAATTCCTGGTGGAAGAGTTCAAGAAGGACAGCGGTGTGGACCTGAAGAAAGATATGCTGGCATTGCAACGCCTGAAGGACGCGGCAGAAAAGGCCAAGATCGAATTATCTTCGGCTCAGCAGACCGAAGTGAATCTGCCCTACATCACCGCGGACGCGAGCGGCCCCAAACATCTGGCGATAAAAATTACCCGTGCCAAACTGGAAAGCCTGGTGGAAGACCTGATCGCGCGCACCATCGAACCGTGCAAGATCGCGATGAAGGATGCGGGTGTGTCGGCCTCCGATATCACTGACGTAATCCTGGTTGGCGGCCAGAGTCGTATGCCAAAAGTCCAGGACAAGGTGAAGGAGTTCTTCGGCAAAGAGCCGCGCAAAGACGTGAATCCGGACGAAGCCGTGGCCGTTGGTGCCGCAATCCAGGGTGGTGTGCTGCAAGGCGAAGTGAAGGACGTGCTGTTGCTGGATGTGACCCCATTGTCGCTGGGTATCGAGACCATGGGCGGCGTGATGACCAAGCTCATCAAGAAGAACACCACCATCCCAACCAAAGCCTCGCAAGTGTTTTCCACTGCCGATGACAACCAGAGCGCGGTGACAATCCACGTGCTGCAGGGCGAGCGTGAGATGGCTTCCGGCAACAAGAGTCTGGGGCAGTTCAACCTGTCCGACATCCCGCCCGCGCCGCGCGGCATGCCGCAGATCGAAGTGACCTTCAACATTGACGCCAACGGTATCCTGCACGTGAGCGCGAAGGACAAGGCCACCAACAAGGAAGCCAACATCACCATCAAGGCCAGCTCCGGCCTGAGCGAAGAAGAGATTCAGCGCATGGTGGCCGATGCCGAGGCACATGCCGACGAAGATAAAAAGGCAATGGAGCTGGTGACCGCGCGCAACCAACTGGACGCGCTGATCCATTCCACCAACAAGTCGATGAAGGAGTATGGCGACCAACTGACGGCTGAAGAGAAATCTGCCATTGAGGCTGCCGTGAAGGATGCCGAAGAAGTGGTGAAAGGTGACGATAAAGACGCCATCGAAGCCAAGACCGAGGCACTGGCGACTGCCGCGCAGAAACTGGGCGAGAAGATGTACGCCGCCGAACAAGCCAAAGCACAGGGTGCTCAAGGTGGCGCACAACCCGAAGCCAAAGCGGATGAGGGCGACGTGGTGGATGCGGAGTTCACTGAAGTCAAAGACAAGAAGTAAAAATTAACCACAAAGGCACGGGGAAACAGAGAAAACCTTGAAACCAAAATCAACACGGTTTCATTTCTCTGCCGTTCTCTGTGCCTTTGTGTCTCTGTGGTGAGACAGATGTCAAAAAAAGACTATTACGAAGTCCTCGGCGTCAACCGCGACGCTTCTGAAGAAGACATTAAAAAAGCCTATCGCAAACTGGCGATGAAGCACCACCCCGACCGCAACCCGGACAACCCGAAGGCGGAAGAACATTTCAAGGAAGCGAAGGAAGCTTACGAGACTTTGTCCGACGGGCAAAAGCGTGCCGCTTACGACCAATACGGTCATGCCGCATTCGAGGCGGGCGGCATGGGTGGCGGCGGTTTCGGAGGTGGCGCACAAGGTTTTGACTTTGGGGATATCTTCGGCGATATCTTCGGTGGCGGACGCGGCGGGCGCAGCCAGGTGCACCGCGGTGCCGATCTGCGCTACAACATGGAAATTACTCTGGAAGAGGCGGCGCGTGGCGCGACCAAGCAGATTCGTATTCCAGTCATGGAAGAATGTGGAATATGCCATGGTTCCGGTGCCAAGCCGGGTACAACACCGGTCACCTGCTCCACCTGCGGCGGACAGGGGCAGGTCCGGGTACAACAGGGTTTCTTCTCCATCCAGCAGACCTGTCCGCGCTGTCACGGTAGCGGCAAGCAGATCAGCTCCCCCTGCGCCTCTTGCCACGGTTCCGGCAGGGTCAAAGAACACAAGACACTGGAGATCAAGATTCCTGCAGGCATCGACAACGGTATGCGTTTGCGCCACAGCGGTCACGGCGAAGCCGGTTCGCACGGCGCGCCACACGGCGATCTGTATGTTGAGATCCATATCAAGCCGCATAGTGTGTTCCAGCGCGACGGTGACGATCTGCATTGCGAGATGCCGGTCAGTTTTGCCACTGCAGCCTTGGGGGGCGAGATTGAGATTCCCACTCTGGATAGCAAGGCCAGCATCAAGATCCCGGCCGAAACCCAGAGCGGCAAAATCTTCCGTCTGCGCGGCAAAGGCATCAAGGGCATGCGCACCCACACCCACGGCGATCTGCATTGCCATGTCATTGTGGAGACACCGGCCAATCTGACCGAACGCCAGAAGGAACTGTTACGCGAGTTCGAGGCGATCAGCCTGGAAGATACGGCACGCCATAGCCCGCGCGCCAAGTCGTGGATGGCGAAGGTGAAAGATTTCTTCGGGTAGGCAGAACTTCAGCTCGACCCGTAAGAGAGGAAGTAAGCTGCATGCAGATCAAATCACTCGGCCATGTCGTGCTCAAGGTCAGCGACCTGGAACGCTCTGTCGCCTTTTACCGCGACATCCTCGGCATGCGCGAGGTCGCACGTCATCAGGACGTAATGGCGTTCTTTACGCTTGGCAGCAATCATCATGACCTCGGCCTGATGCAGATCGGCTCCGATTCACCGCCAGCCGATCCCGGCGCCATCGGGTTGTATCACGTGGCCTTTAAAGTGGGTGACAGTCTGGATGAGTTGCGCGCCTGCAAAGCCGATCTGGAAGCGCACGGCATCAGCATTTTTGGCATGAGCAACCACGGTGTGAGCCAATCGCTCTACATTCAGGACCCGGACGGTATCGAGATCGAACTTTATGTGGATACCGATCCGGCGATTTGGCGTGATGATCCGGGCGCGGTACTGACCACCAAACGCCTGAAACTCTGAATTAGCAGAAATGCGGAGATTTGTTTTATGATGCGCCGCGACTATCCTGTCCCGAAAGGAGCATCAACATGACCGGTGGACTCATTCTTCTTGGTATATGCATCGTTGCGCTGGGTTACGGTATCAGCCTGTACAACCACTTGGTCAGTCTGAAGCATGCAGTAAGCAAAGCCTGGGCTAACATCGACGTACTGCTCAAACAGCGGCATGACGAACTCCCCAAACTGGTCGAGGTGTGCAAACAATACAAACAGTTCGAACAGGAGACCCTGCAACGCGTAATCGAGGCTCGTTCGCAGGTGCAAAGCGCACGCCAGGGGCAGGACATTGCCGCACTGGGCAAGGCGGAAGGCATGTTACGCATGGGGCTCGGCAACATTTTCGCGGTGGCAGAAGCATACCCGGAATTGAAGGCCAACGAAAACTTCATGCAACTGCAGAACCGCATCACCGGATTGGAGAATGGTATTGCCGATCGGCGCGAACTGTATAACGAGTCGGTCAATATCTATAACGTCGGCATCGAGCAGTTCCCGGCCGTACTGATCGCCAATATGTTCGTCTACCAGGCCAGGCCATTGCTCGAATTCTCTACCGCCGAAAAAAAGGATGTCAATATCAACTCGTTGTTTGACTAGGAACTTTTTCACAGCAGCCCCCATCCCACGCACGCCGTTCGGTGCATAAAAAGGTCGCCGGCAAACTGATTACACATAACAAAAGGAAGAAAGAAAAATGAAAAAGTTACTTGTATTGAGTGTTGCGCTGGCGCTGGCCAAACCCGCATTGGCTGGCAATATCAATATCGGCGCACTTGGCGGTGCGCAAGCCGATTTCCGCAGCGTTTCCGAAGACCTCGGTTCCGCGCTTAGCTACAAAGGACTCGTTCCGGCCGAATCGATGGGAGTGACCGGCTTTGATCTCGGGCTGGAAGTAACCCAGACCGATCTGGCCAAGAGTGCGGCACTATGGAACACCCTGACCGGCGACGACATCAGCAAGCTGTACGTGCCAAAACTGCACGTCACCAAGGGTCTGCCGCTGGACATCGACATTGGCGCTTTCTACTCCGCAGTGCCCTCCACAGACATCAAGCTCTACGGCGGCGAACTACGCTGGGCCTTCCTGCCGGGCGGCGTAACGATGCCGGCCGTCGCAGTGCGCGGTTCCATTACCAAACTCACCGGGGTAAACCAGCTGTCTTTCGACACCAAGGGATTGGATATTTCAATTTCCAAGGGCTTCGCCATGTTCACGCCTTATGCCGGCGTCGGTCAGGTGTGGAGCAACAGCACCCCGGATGCCGCCACCGGTTTGAGCGCGGAAAGCTTTTCACAAAGCGAACTGTTTATTGGTGCCAACCTGAATCTGGGGTTGACCAACCTCGCCGCCGAATATGACAAGACGGGCGAGGCAAATTCGGCCAGCATCAAACTGGGCTTCCGTTTCTGACGCAGATTTAACACGCGGCAAAGAGGACATCGATGATCACCTCTTTGCGGCGACAATACGCGCAACTCATCACCTCCGGTGGACAGCTTGTATTGCTGTTCGCCGGTTTTTATTTTGAATCCGGTGAGGGCTGGCTTTGGATCCTGCCGCTGATGGCGCTGCTCAGCCTGTTCGCCTGGCTGTCCGCCTTGCGCAGACAACGCCTGATCATTGGCACACCCACCTCACGCATCGCCTCGGCGGCACAAGGGTATGTTGAATTGTTGGGGCGGGCACGCCGCGAGGGTGAGCCCATTCCGGGCAAATATTCGCTACTTCCCTGCCTGTGGTACCGCTTCAGGCATGAGCGCAGGAATCACAAAGACGAGTGGCGCACGATCGACACTGGCGAGAGCACAGCGCCATTCCGCATTGATGACGGAAGCGGTAGTTGCGTGATCGACCCGCGCGGCGCAGAGATCATCGTGCGACACAAGGATCAGTGGCAAGTCGGTGATGAGCGTTATACCGAATGGAAACTGCTGGAAATGGAGGAAGTTTATGTGCTGGGTGAATTCAAAACCATCGGTGGCAGCACCACCTCACTCACCCATGACAATCTGGTGAAATCAGTGTTGTATGAATGGAAGCTAAATAACGCAGATCTCCTGCAGCGCTTTGACCTGGACGGGAACGGGCTGCTCGACATGGATGAATGGCTGCTGGCACGACAAGCTGCCAAACGCGAGGCTCGCAAACGGCTGAATGAGGCGCGCGCAGAGGCGGACACCCACTTTGTCCTGCAACCAAACGATGGCCGCCTCTTCCTTGTCAGCAATTTATCGCCGGAGAAACTGGCTCGCCGCTACGCCTTGTGGGCTTGGCTGCATCTCGTTATTTTTTTCGGTGCACTGGGCGGAATTGTCTGGTTGCTGCAAGAATCTGCATATTGACCGGCACCGGCCGCTCGCTGCATCAGGATTTCAGCAGGGAAATAATGTCGCTGTGCCCGGCCTTGATCGCCAGATCGAGCGGCGTCCTGCCATCCTGATAGCATGCATTACGATCGGCGCCATTCTCAAGCAGCAACTTAACGATCCGGGTATGCCCGTTATTGGCTGCCTTGTGCAACGCGGTCCAGCCGTCCAGTGTCGCTATATTCACGTCAGCCCCTTGCGCGATCAGATATGTGCAAGCCTGCAAATGGCCGCGTGTGGCCGCCTGCATCAGCGCCGTCCAGCCAAATTGGCTCACCACATTCGGATCAGCCACTTTTCCCAGCAGTGCCTTGACCACATTGGCGAAGCCGTTAAATGCCGCCCAATGCAAAGGTGTATAGCCATTCCTGTCACGCGCGCCAACCTTGGCCCCGCACTTGATTAGCAGCAAGGCAAATTCCTCGTTGCCGTTAAAGGATGAAATCATCAGCGGCGTCCAGTCACGCTCATCGCGAACTTCCAGATCGACACCGCAAGACAGGAATACCTGCACCACATCCTGATTGTTATCCTCGACCGATTTCAGCAAACCTTGCGGGGTGAAGTCATAACCGGAACGCTCGACCTCCTCCCGCTTGTATTGCGGAACGTCATCCCATGCACTGATCTCCTTGCCTTCTTTGTTCATCGCGTGCAGATAATTGCCGATGCGGATAATCTCTGCAGCAGCTGCGGACGGGAATCCGGCACGATCGCCGCCGCGCTTGTCCATCATCAAATCATCCAGATAAGCCTGGATATGTGGCGTTTCGATCAACTCCAGAATTTTGCCAAACACCCTTGGGAATTTATCCTCCAGCAGATGCGGGTAGATCCCGTCATCATTCCCCAGTAGTTTGAAAAGTCGCGAATCCATCATCAATCCTTGAATTCTTTGGCGATCCGGTCGAATTCTTCCTGTATCTCTAAAAATGCATCAACAACATCCGGATCGAAGTGTGCGCCGCGCCCATCACGAATAAAGGCGACCGCATCCTCATGCAAGAACGCCTTCTTATAAACACGTTTGGAGATCAGCGCGTCATACACATCGGCCAGCGCCATCAGGCGTGCGGAAATAGGGATCTCATCCCCTGCCAGCCCATCGGGGTAACCGCTGCCATCCCATTTCTCATGATGCCCGGCGGCAATCTCGCGTCCGATGTGCAGGAAACGGTTTGGTACAGGTAGGCTCGCTTCCGCTGCGGCCAGCGCATCAGCCCCCAAGGTCGGATGTGTCTTCATGATTTCGTATTCTTCCGGCGTAAGTTTGCCTTGTTTGAGCAGGATATAGTCGGGGATTCCAACCTTTCCGATGTCATGCAAAGGTGCAAGCTTGTAGAGGGACTCAATATTGTCGTCCGTCAGAAAATCCTTGAATCGGGGGTGATCGCGCAACTTGAGTGCCAGCGTGCGTATATAGGTCTGCGTGCGCCGGAGATGATTTCCTGTTTCGTTATCACGCGTTTCCGCCAGCGTACCCATGGCAATAATGGTCACATCGCGGATCTGCGACACTTCATCGGTCTTGTGCTGCAATTGCGCCGTACGCTGCTGCACCTTGAGTTCGAGCACATCGTTCATCGTGCCGAGTTGCTGTGCCAGGGAAAGATTCTCAAAACGCTGGCGCAGGGACAATAAAATGAATTTACCCAGAAACTGGCCGGATCCCAGCATTACCGCCAGAAACAACAGCAGCAGCAAACTGAGTGCCAGATGCGTCTCATCCTGTTCCACCATCACGCGAAAGACCAGCGGCAACATCAGACCCAGCAGATAGGCAAAAAAAGCGGGCGGATGCGTCGCATTCATGGTGGTAGCGCCCGCCGCAAGCCCCAGCATCACGCTCACCAGTAGCACTTGCTGCAACAATGCCTGTGGAAAGAAAAACAAAGTCCCAAAGCCCCACATCATTCCAATCACCAGAGCGAAGAAGAAGAACCGGCGGCTCCACTCCGCGCATTCCGCCACACCGTTGGTCTTGTTGCGATAAGTCAGCCAGGCGATGAACTCGGCCAAGTGCAACAGATAGGCACAACCCAGCCACAACAACAGGTAACGATGCGAGCCACTATCCCACATCAGCCAGACAAACAGCGGCTCGGCCAGCACCTGCCCAATCACCATATAGGGAAGCAACTTCAGGCGTGCACGCAACTGCTCCGCCCGCACGTGCAGGTTGTGTTCGTCAATATGGAATATCAGGTCACTTAAAAAGGTATTGCGGAAAGACTTCATTGTGTTTTGCTCTATACGTGCTCGTGGACAGTGGACAACAAACCCCCCAAAGCGTCAACCGATATACCGGGGCTAACCAAAGAATACCACCGCCTCGGCCTCGACTCTGGTGCGCTTGAATGGCGGCAGGCTTTGCCAGATACGCTTGCCGTAGTGTTTGCTGATGAGGCGCGGGTCGCAGATCATCAGTACGCCGCGGTCATGCTCATCGCGGATCAGGCGTCCCGCGCCCTGCTTCAGATTGATGATGGCGCGCGGCAACTGGAATTCCATGAACGCGTTGCGCCCCTGCCGGTTCAACTCCGCGATACGCGCCGCCAGCACCGGATCATCCGGCGGCGCGAACGGCAACTTGTCGATGACCACCAGCGACAACGCCTCGCCGCGCACATCGACCCCCTCCCAGAACGATTGACTACCCAGTAGCACCGCGTTGCCATGGTCGCGAAAACGCGTGAGCAATTCATTGCGCGAGCCCTCGCCCTGAATCAGCAGCGGATATTTCAGATTTTTGCGATCGAACTCGGCCTGCAAAATTTCGTAGGCGCGCTGCATTGCGCGCAGGCTGGTGAACAGCAGGAATGCCCTACCCCGGCTCGCCTCGATCAGCGGCAGTGCGGCCTGCACCACGGCATCTGTATAACCCTCCGTGTTCGGCTCCGGCAAGTTCTGCGGCACATATAACAGCGCCTGTTGCGGATAATCGAACGGACTGTCCCAGCAGGCGGTGCGCGCCTCCATTAAGCCCATCTCGTTCTGGTAATGCGAGAAATTCTGCTTCACCGCCAATGTGGCAGAGGTGAATATCCAGGCGCGCGGATGGCCGCTGATCTGCTTGGCAAAGATGTCGGCGATGGACAGCGGTGTGGTGTTGAGTTGCAGTGAGTGGTGAAACACTTCCAGCCAGCGCACTGTTTCCGGCACATCATTCTCTTGCCAGTGCTTCAATTGCTCCACCAACTCTTGCGCCCGCTGCCAGCAATTTTCCAATCCTTCGCTGCGTTCGGCCTGCTTCTCCAACAACCCGGAGAGTTTGCATAACTTCTCGTCCAGCATCTTCAGTGCCGGCGCAAATTCCCTGATATTCCCCGTCCCCTCTGCCGCCATACGCCCTTCTTTCTTGAACGCGAGCCGCAGGTCGCGCGCGGCTTTTTCCAGTTCATCGCACGCCACCGGCAACAGCGCGAAATCCTTGGCCGAGGTCAGTGCCTCAACCCTTGTATCGCTCGCCAGATCGAGTAGCTGCGAAGTGGAAAGACTCTTGCCAAAGAACAGGCTCGCGGTCTCCGGCAGCTGGTGCGCCTCGTCGAAGATCACCGTGTTGCAGGTCGGCAGCAACTCCGCCACCCCCTCGTCGCGCAGCATCACATCGGCAAAGAACAGGTGATGGTTGACCACGATAACGTCCGCCTCCATCGCCTCCTTGCGCGCCTTCAGCACAAAACATTTATCGTGCTGCGGGCATTCCTGCCCGAGACAGTTGTCGCGCGTCGAAGTCACATACATCCAGATCGGCGCGTTCTCCGGCACATCCGCCAACCCGCTCCTGTCACCGCTCTGCGTCATCCTCGCGTAGTTCACGATCTTCGCCAGATGCTTCACATCCTCGCGCGTCTTGAACAACCCATTCGATTGAGCAAGCTCCAGATGATAGTGGCACACATAGTTCGAGCGCCCCTTGAGCAGCGCCACCGATACCGGCGCCTTAAGCGCATCGCGCACCATCGGCAGATCTTTCTGAAACAACTGGTCTTGCAGGTTCTTGGTGCCGGTGGAAACCACCACCTTGCCGCCCGCCAGCAGCGCCGGCACCAGATAAGCAAAGGTCTTGCCCGTGCCCGTACCCGCCTCTGCCACCAGAATAGCGTTGTCGCGTATCGCCTCGGCCACGGCCAGCGCCATGTCACGCTGCTGCGCGCGCGGACGGAACGAGGCGACCTCGGTGGCAAGCGGGCTTTGCTCGGAAAAGAAACGTTCGACTTCGGTGGTCACTGTGAGGATATGGTTATTGGCGGGAGACGGGGATATAGTGCGACTCGCATTTTACGCGAGCTTCAAATTTCTCCGGGGAAAAACCGCATTATGCAAAAGATTGGCAAGGAGGCATTGACCGGGATACCCAACGGCGTGTGGGTGCTGGGTTTCGTCAGTCTGCTGATGGATATCTCGTCGGAGATGATCCACAGCCTGTTGCCGCTGTTCATGGTGACGGTGCTGGGGGCCAGCGCGCTGACGGTTGGGGTGATCGAAGGTATCGCCGAGGCCACCGCGTTGCTGGTGAAGGTGTTCTCCGGTGTATTGAGTGACTATCTCGGTAAGCGCAAGGGGCTGGCCGTATTTGGCTATGCACTGGGCGCGCTGAGCAAGCCGATGTTCGCGCTCGCCACGGGAGTCGGCATGGTGTTGAGTGCGCGCTTTCTTGACCGCATCGGCAAGGGAATACGCGGCGCGCCGCGCGATGCCCTGCTCGCCGACATCACACCACTCAAAATCCGCGGTGCAGCGTTCGGTCTGCGCCAATCGCTGGACACGGTGGGCGCGTTTGTCGGGCCGTTGCTGGGTGTGGGACTGATGCTGTGGTGGGCCAACGATTTTCGTGCGGTATTCTGGGTGGCGCTGGTTCCGGGATTGCTGGCGGTGGCGCTGCTGTTGTTCGGCGTGCACGAACCAAAAAGGACGGCCGTGCATCAGCCGATCAATCCGATCAGCCGCGCGAATCTGCGTCGTCTGGGCTCAAATTACTGGTGGGTTGTGGGCATCGGCGCGGTGTTTACGCTCGCGCGTTTCAGCGAAGCCTTCCTTGTTTTGCGCGCCGCGCAGGGTGGCATCGCTATTGCGCTGGTGCCACTGGTGATGGTGGCAATGAATGTGATCTACGCCGCATCGGCGTACCCTTTCGGCAAACTATCCGACAGCATGAGCCATACCAAATTATTGGTACTCGGGCTGACGGTATTGATTGCTGCCGATCTGGTGCTGGCGACCGACGACCACTGGACGACAGTGCTGCTCGGCGTCACGTTGTGGGGGGTGCATCTGGGCATCACGCAGGGCTTGCTGGCGCGCATGGTGGCTGATGTAACGCCCGCCGACTTGCGCGGCACGGGCTACGGTTTTTTCAATTTGATGAGCGGTCTGGCGATGCTGGTTGCCAGTGTGCTGGCAGGATTGCTGTGGGATCGGCTTGGTGCCGCATTCACTTTCTATGCCGGCGCAGTGTTCTGTGTGATCGCCGCTGCCGGTTTGCTCTGGCGGCCTGCTGCGGCGAAATAAAGCAATTGACGATTACTTCCGGTTTTCGGGCAACGGCGACTTCTCGCTGCGCTGTTTCCATTCCGCATAACAATCCAGCCCGCAGAAATGCGCGACATAGTCTTCAGCCTCGAAACGTTTGGCCTCGTTCAATGGGACTTCTTTCAGACAGATTTCGCAGGCAATGGATTTTGCGGTGGGATCCGGTTTACTCGTCATGACACACCTCCTTCTGTGGCGTTGATACGCTTACAGGCTATGCCTGTTCAAGACACGCTGCAAGGTCCCCGCGCAAACACTGCACAGTTCATCACATCGTGGCGTAGCGTTTCTTCGCCTCTGTCACCTTTACCACGTAGCCACGGGTTTCCTCGTAAGGGAGGTTGCTGCGCAGTGCATCAAAGACCTGGTCCGGGCGCATTGAGTTGATCCTGTCCAGCGCTTCTTCCTGACGCGCCCTGCCACTCAACTTGCTGAACGCGCGGAACACATTGGAAGGCCCGGTGTTGTAGGCGGCAATGGCGCAATACTCGCGCGATACCGGGTTGCGGATCGCGCGCAGCGGGCTGTCGTTGAGCAGCACACCGAGATAGGTCGCGCCCAGTTCGATGTTGTTGCCGGCATCGAACAGGTATTCCTTGCTCGGCATCACATCCTCCCCTTTGGCCTTGCGGTAGGCTTCACGCCCGCCGCTGGAAGGAACAAGTTGCATCATGCCGTAGGCAGGCGCGCTGGAGACCGCGTAGGGATTGAAAGAGCTTTCCGTTTTGATTACGGCATAGATCAGGCTGCGGCTGACTTTGGTGTTTTCCGAATGCGCGCGCACGGTGGCTGCGTATTGCACCGCGCGTTTGTCAAGATGGGCGTTGACCATGCGCATCTGCACGTACAACACATTCTTGCTGACCCCGTCGGCATCAATACTGCGGCGCTGCAACTGATTCGCCACCAGATAGTCGGCGTAACGTTCCACATCCTCGCGCGACTTGAGTACAGTATTATTCTGATCCACCACCAGTTCCTGCAGATAGGGTTTACCGTTGAGTACAATCTCTTTGTCGGAGAACAGATCGACCGCACCCGGATCGTCCGGCGTGAGCAACGCGACCACTGCGGCATTGCGCAACTTGTCGGCGACTTTGTCTTCTTCCAGATGTTCGATCATGATGGTCCCCGTGTCGTAATCCACCACCACACGGTTTTTGTAGTTCTCGGTGTATTTCACGTAACGCGTGCGACTGGGCAGCGTGCGCGATTCCCGCGTCCCCCACTTCGCGCCGCTTTCTTTTCGCACATTGCCCATCAGACGGTTGTATTCCGCCTGAACTTTTTTCAAATCGGATAAAACCAGTTGCGGGTTGTATTTGTAGGACGTCACCCGGCTGTCGGCCATGCTCTTGAGCGCCTGTTTCGGGTCGCTGGCGGTGGCCACCTGCATCATCTGTTGTGTGGAACAGGCCGGCAAAGCTATCGTGACTGCAGCCAACGTCAACCACAGAATCTTGATTTTCATCGCCCCCTCTGTTTGTCCGATCAACGATTTTCCAGCGCCTCCCAGCGCGCCATCAATTCCTGCAACTTTACCTCGATCCCGGCGGCGCGCCGGGTCAGCTGCCTGGCATGGCTTGGATTATCGCGGAACAACGCACCCGATCCAAGTGCCGTCGCAATTTCCTGTTGTTCACGCTCCAGGGACTCAATACGCTGCGGCATCTCGTCCAACTCCTTCTGTTCCCTGGAATTGAGCTTTGCCGACGGTTTTGATTTGGCTGCGATCACTTTGACAAGGGGTTTCGCTTGTACCGTCTCCGGCGCTTTCTGCCCGGCCGCAAACTGCTTCACCCGCACCCAGTCTTCATAACCGCCAACATATTCCATCAGCTTGCCGTCACCCTCAAAGGCGATCACCTGAGTCACCACATTATCGAGAAAAGTGCGGTCGTGGCTGACCAGAAACAATGTTCCGTCGTATTGCGCCAGCATTTCCTCCAGCAATTCCAGTGTTTCGATATCCAGGTCGTTGGTCGGTTCGTCCAGCACCAGTACGTTGGCCGGCTGGGTGAATAATCGCGCCAGCAGCAGGCGGTTGCGCTCGCCGCCGGAACAGCTCTTCACCGGGGAGCGCGCGCGCTCCGGGGGAAACAGAAAATCACCGAGATAACTGATGACATGCTTCCTCGCGCCGCCAATTTCGATGAAATCCGCACCTTGGCTGATGGTATCCGCCAGCGTTGCGTTATCGTCAAGCTGTGCGCGCAACTGGTCAAAATAGGCCACACTCAACTTCGTGCCCAGTTTCACCGAACCGCTATCCGGTCCCAACTCACCGAGGATGATCTTGAGCAACGTGCTCTTTCCAGCTCCGTTGGGGCCAAGCAGGCCAATCTTGTCACCGCGCTGGATACGGCAGGAAAAATCATCGATGACTTTACTCTCGCCGAACGACTTGCTCACATGCGTTAGTTCCGCCACCAGCTTGCCGGAGCGGTCACCCGCATCCAGATTCATCTCCACCTTGCCGAGTTTTTCGCGCCGCGCCGCGCGCTCGCGCCGCAACTGTTCCAGCCGCAGCACACGGCCCTCGTTGCGGGTTCGCCGCGCCTTCACACCCTGGCGGATCCACACCTCCTCCTGCGCCAGCACTTTGTCGAACTTGGCATTGAGCACGGCCTCATCTGCCAGCATGCGCTCCTTGACCTTCAGGTACGCCGCAAAATTGCCGGGAAAGCTCGCCAGTTTGCCGCGATCCAGCTCGACGATGCGGGTAACGACATTGTCGAGAAATTTCCGGTCGTGGGTAACCAGCAGCACGCTACCACGGAAACTGGTGAGCAGCCCTTCCAGCCATTCGATGGAAGCGAAGTCCAGATGGTTTGTCGGTTCGTCGAGGATCAGCACATCGGGTTCTGCCACCAGCGCCTGCGCCAAAGCCACGCGCTTGCGCACCCCACCGGAAAGCGAACCCACCAATGCTTCCGGATCCAGTTCCAGCCGCTGGATGGCGGTCTCGATGCGCGCCTGCACTGCCCAGCCGTTCTGCGCTTCCAGCGCGGTCTGCAGCGGTTGCATCTGCGCCAGCAACGTGTCGTAATCAGCGTCCGGCTCGGCCAGTTGATGCGACAGATGATGGTAAGCAGTAATAATCTTCTGCAATTCGCCCAGGCCGCGCGCCACTTCGTCGAACACGGTGGCCTCTGCATCCAGCACCGGCTCCTGGCTGACGTAAGCGATGCGCGCGGAAGGTTGCCGCCACAGTGTTCCATCATCGAGGTGGGCAAGTCCGGCCAGCACCTTGAGCAGACTGGACTTGCCGCCGCCGTTGCGCCCGATCAGGCCGACACGCTCGCCTTCGTCGAGTTGAAATTCCACGTGATCCAGCAGGGCGACGTGACCAAAGGCGAGAGAGGCTTTATCCAGCGTGATGTAAGGCATTTAACTATTCTTTTCCTGCGGCAATGAAGATTGATAGATGAAAGAGAAACCGATTGCAAAGAAGCCCAGACACAGGTAACCGAACATGGTGGTGAACTTGTCCAGCACCAGATACACATTGTAGTTTTCGACGCCCGGCGCGAAAAAATGGAACACGAACAAGCAGGCAGCCAGCACATTGCCAATCAGGGTCAGGCGATGACCCAGCGTGTAGCCATTGCCCCCCGATTCCCCTTGCGGCGGCAAGCCGCGCAGCTGAAACCAGACCAGGAAAACCAGCGCAAACAGCAGCAACGCACCCACCATGCGGCTTGGAATATCGCCTTCGGCGGTCGCCAGACCGAGCAGGTTGAGCAGCATGCCCCCCGCCGCCGCCACCCACCCCATAAAGATGGTCTGCGGCATGAAAAACCATGCCAGGAAAATATTCAGGTTTGGAAATCGCATGTTGCTTGATCTTTCTGCATGAGCGCGCCCATTGCAACATCGGCGGGGGCGCGATTTTACGTTAGAATGCGCGCCGCTGCCCCGGTAGTTAAATGGATATAACAAGCCCCTCCTAAGGGCTAGTTACAGGTTCGATTCCCGTCCGGGGTACCAGACACTCATATCACCAAAACTCGCGCCGTACCCTGCCCGATCTTTCCGATCACTGCCGCTTGCGCGAAGCCCGCGTCGCGGAAACGCGCCAACACTTCATCTGCCGCTTCCGGCGCAACCGCCGCCAGCAGGCCGCCGCTGGTCTGCGGATCGGCCAGCAACCGGCGTTGCCAGTCCGCCAGTTCCGGCGCGAAATCCACCTCGTGCCCGTAGCTCGCCAGATTGCGCGCAATGGCACCGGCGACGATGCCCTGCTGCACCAGCGGCAGCGCCTCTGACAAGGTCGGCACGCGGCTGAATTTTACGGTTGCACCCAGCTTCGAGCCACGGCATATCTCCAGCAAATGGCCAAGCAAACCAAAGCCGGTCACATCGGTCAGCGCATGCACATCCGGCATCGCTGCCAGCTCGCTGCCCACCCGGTTCAGCTGCGTGGTGGTGGCGATCATCTGCGCATAGCCCGCCGGACTCAGCAGTTCCTTCTTCATCGCCGCGGCCAGCACACCGATGCCCAGCCCCTTGCCGAGGACCAGCACATCACCGGCGCGCGCCGCGTTGTTCTTCTTGACATGGTCGGGATGCACGATGCCGAGCGCGACCAGTCCGTAGATCGGCTCCGGCGCATCGATGGAATGGCCGCCCGCGATGGGGATGCCCGCCTCGCGGCACACCGCTTCGCCGCCTTCGAGGATGCGGCGGATGGTGTCCGGCTGCAGCTTGTCGATGGGCATGCCCACGATGGCTAGCGCCATGATCGGGGTGCCGCCCATGGCATACACATCGGAAATGGCGTTGGTCGCGGCAATGCGGCCGAAGTCGAACGGATCATCCACGATGGGCATGAAGAAATCGGTGGTGGCGATAATGGCCTGCCGGTCGTTGAGGCGATACACCGCCGCATCGTCGCTGCTCTCGATGCCCACCAACAGGTCGGGGAACGGCATCGCATGTTTGGTTTTGCCCAGAATCTCCTGCAACAATCCCGGGGCTATTTTGCAGCCGCATCCGCCACCGTGCGACAATCGGGTCAACTTCACTTCGGACATCTCTGCTCCATTTTCAATATGCTTTTCAGAACCGCGAACCTATCACAGCTCGGTGACTTTGACGAAATCATCGACGTGCGCACGCCCGCCGAGTTCGCCGACGACCACATTCCCGGCGCGATCAACTGCCCGGTGTTATCGGATGAGGAACGCGTCACCGTCGGCACATTATACAAACAGGTGTCGCCGTTCGAGGCACGCAAGGTGGGCGCTGCACTGGTGGCAAAGAACATCGCCCGCCACCTTGAAACGTCTTTCCGCGACCATCCGAAATCGTGGAAACCGCTGATCTACTGCTGGCGCGGCGGCCAGCGCAGCGGTGCGATGAGCATCATCCTGGGGCAGATCGGCTGGGCGGCACACAAACTGGAAGGCGGCTACAAGGCCTATCGGCGCGAAGTGCTGGAACAACTGGAACAACTGCCCGCCACGCTGGTCTTTCGCGTGATTTGCGGCGCCACCGGCAGCGGCAAGACCCGTTTGCTCGATGCCCTGGCGGCGGAAGGGGCGCAGGTGCTCGATCTGGAAACCCTGGCGCGGCATCGCGGCTCGGTGCTGGGCCAGCGGGAAGGGGCGCAACCGTCGCAGCGCTGGTTCGACACCTGTCTGCGGCAAGCCCTGCACGGATTCGACCCCGCGCACCCGGTCTTCGTCGAGGCGGAAAGCAACCGCATCGGCCGCATCGGCCTGCCGTCCGCGCTGGTGAACACGATGCACCAAAGCGCCTGCGTATTGCTCGACACCGCGCGCAAAACACGCATCACGCTGCTTCTGGAAGAATACCGCCACTTCCTCGATGCGCCGGACACGCTGATCGAACGCCTGCAGGCGTTGCATACTTTCCACGGCGCGAAGCGCCTGCAACACTGGGAAGGACTGATACGGGACGGAGATTTTCATGCACTGGTGGACGAATTGCTTGCACTGCATTACGACCCCGGCTATCTTCGCTCGCAAGCAAATCACTTCGTCGAACTATCCAAAGCCGGAGTGATTGCGATTAGCGATACGGCACCGCAAAAGATGCGCGAGGTCGCGCGCGGTTTGCTTGAAGGCTAGGTCGGGTTCCAGCCCGACATAAATCATGAAAAATCTGTCGGGTTAAAACCCGCCCCGCGTCCGCGCCGCCCGATTTCAGGAAGTAACCGGGACGCGCGGTGCCAGCGCGCACAGTAACTCGTAACTGATAGTACCGGCTGCACGCGCGACTTCATCCACCGGCAAACCTTCACCCCACAGCACAACGCGGCTGCCAACCTTAACATCGGGCAGCCCGTTCAAGTCCACCGCCAGCATGTCCATCGACACCCTCCCCAGTGTGCGCGTGCGTTGGGCTTCGATCATGACGGGGGTGCCGCTCGGCGCATGACGCGGATAACCGTCCGCATAGCCACACGCCACAGTCCCGATGCGCATACTGTGCTCAGCCCGGAAAAGGGCGCCGTAGCCAACCGCCTCTCCCGCTCGCAGGTGCTGGATCGAAATGATTTCGCTGCTCAAAGTCATTACCGGCTGCAAACCCAATTGTTGAGCGCTGACATCAGTGAACGGCGAACTGCCGTAGAGCATGATGCCGGGGCGCACCCAGTCACCGTGGGTTTGTGGTTGGCGCAAAATGGCGGCGGAATTCGCCAGTGAACAGGGCAAACGCTGCGAGCTGGCCAGCTGTTTGAACACCTCGTGTTGGGCATCGATGCCCATTGCCTCATCCGCCTGCGCGAAATGCGTCATCAGCGTGATGTCGCGCACGGCGCGATGCGCTTTCAGCTTCTCCAGCACGGAAGAGAACTCTGCCGGGGCAAAACCAAGCCGGTTCATGCCGCTGTTAAGCTTGAGCCAGACCGGCAAACCGTGTCGACGCGGATAGGCATCCAGCCAATCCAGTTGGCGCTGGCTGTGGATGACGCTGCTTAATTCATATTCAGCAAGAAGCGGCAGTTCGTCGCGCGAGAAGAACCCCTCCAACAGCAGAAGCGGTTGGCGAAAGCCCGCTTCGCGCAAAGCGACCGCATCACGCACATCGAGCAGTGCAAAGCCATCGGCATCACGCAACGCACCCGCCGCCTGCAACAGGCCATGCCCGTAAGCGTTCGCCTTGATGACGGCAAGAATCCGTGCCGAGGTAGCACTGCGTGCGATGTACAGATTGTGCGCCAGCGCGGAAAGGTCAATATGGGCACTGATCGGTCGTGACATGGACATACGGGGTTTTTTCAAAGGATAGGCGAATGATAGCAGGCCGCCCATCCGCTGCCTTTCGAAAACCACAGCCCGCAACCAGAATTTAATCAACGTGGCGGATATTTCATGTTATAAAACCGCGCCAATCCGGACAAACCAATCAATCAACAACGTGAAACGCGGTTTTTACACCATCCTCGCAGCGCAGTTCTTTTCCGCGCTCGCAGACAATGCTTTGCTGTTTGCCGCCATCGCCCTCCTTAAACAAGTACACGCACCCGGTTGGCACACGCCTGTGCTGCAACAGGCTTTCATCCTCTCTTTCATCTTCCTCGCGCCGTTCGTCGGTGCATTCGCCGATTCGCTGCCCAAGGGGCGAGTGATGCTGATCAGCAACGCAATCAAAATGTTCGGTTGCCTCGCCATGCTGGTCGGCGTAAATCCGCTGCTTGCATACGGCGTGGCCGGTTTTGGCGCGGCAGCCTACTCGCCGGCCAAGTACGGCATCCTTACCGAATATCTGCCGCCGGAGCGGCTGGTGTGGGCGAACAGCTGGATGGAAGGCTTGACAGTGGCCGCCATCATCTTGGGGGCGATTGTGGGCGGCATCCTGATTTCACCCGGCACCGCTCACACAATCATGCACACCCTGCACGTCCCTGCCATGGTCACACCGCCGGAACTGGCTATCTTTATCATCTTTCTGATCTATATGGTCGCGGCACTGTTCAACCTCTACATTCCGCTGGTGCCGATTGAACACAAACCCCTGTCGCCCAGCCCGCTATTCCTGATCAAGGATTTTGCGCACTGTTTCAAACTACTATGGAAGGATCCGCTGGGGCAAGTCTCGCTGGCTGTTACCACTTTATTCTGGGGTGCCGGTGCCACACTGCGTTTGCTGGTACTGGCATGGGCCGCCGTTGTATTGCATTACGACATAGGCGCGGCAGCCAAACTCACCGCTTGGGTTGCTGTCGGTATTGCTATCGGCTCGATCCTGGCGGCACGTTTTGTCAAACTGGAACATGCGGTCAGGGTCATCCCGGTCGGGATTGGCATGGGTGTACTGGTGCTGTCCATGATGCTCGTCACCAGCCCGCTAGTCGCCATCCTGCTGCTGATCGGCATCGGCATCATGGCCGGTTTCTTCGTGGTGCCGATGAATGCCCTGCTCCAGCATCGCGGCCATCTTCTGATGGGTGCAGGACGCTCCATCGCGGTACAGAATTTTAATGAAAATATCAGCATCTTCGTGATGCTGGCTTTGTACGCCCTGATGGTCAAACTCGACTGGTCGATTTACGTCATTATCTCCGTGTTCGGCATGCTGTTGATCGGCATCATGTCCTGGCTTTACCGAAAGCACGGGCATGACCAGGATGGGGGCGCGCACTAATCTGTGACTGGCTACGTCGGGCTTGATAAAGAAGAAATGTGCAGGCCAATTTTGAGCTTGCGTGATCGATGCGTTGGAGGAGAATATGCGCCACTCCGTTTGCCCGACTGATACTTATTACGATCATGCCTCTCGACCAACTCAATAGGAAGTTGTTCTGCAAAGGCCAAACCATTTTTACCGAAGGTGATGACGGCTGCTGCGCTTTTATTATCGAAACCGGCGCAGTAGAGATCGTGCATCAGGGGCCGCTAAACGAACAGCGCCTCAGCTTGCTGCAACAAGGCGAACTTTTTGGCGAAATCGCCCTGCTTGACCAACAACCACGTACGGCAACGGCACGCGCCACTGCAGATACAACCCTGATCCAGATCGAACACCAACTCGTGCAAGAGTTACTGGACCGGAGTGACCCTGTGCTGCGCCATCTGTTGCAAGTCATCCTCGAGCGTTTCAGGAACCAAACCGGGCATACGGATGAAGCCATGAATCATCCAACCAGTTTGGGTAGCGCAGCGGCACGAAAAAAACTGCAAGGTGTCGCCACCCAGAAACTCTCTCTGGCACACGACATCACCCGCGCCCTCGCCCAGAACGAATTCGAGCTTTACTACCAACCGATTTGCAGCCTTTCCGATGACAATATTGCCGGATTCGAGGCGCTGATTCGCTGGCATCACCCCACCGATGGCTTGATCCCGCCCATGGACTTTTTGTGGCTGGCGGAGCAGACCGGGCAAATCCGCCAGCTTGGACTTTGGACACTGGACCGCACCTGCCGTGACTGGCCAAAGTTGCGCAAACTCACCCGGCACGAGCAGCCCTTTGTCAGTGTCAACCTGTCAGCACGCCAGCTGACCGGGGAGAATCTGGTTAACGATATCAAAGCGATCATAGCCATACATGAAATGCCGGCCCATGCACTGAAACTGGAATTGACTGAAACCGTGATGGTCGAGCAACCTGAGGTCGCCATGCTCATTCTGGGCAGACTGATTGATCTGGGCTTCCAGCTCGCATTGGATGATTATGGAACAGGGTATTCTGGTCTGGATACGCTGCAACGCTATCCGATCGGCACACTAAAGATCGACCGCGCCTTCGTTGCACCGATGTTGACCTCCACCGACAGCATGGAAATCGTCCGCTCCTCCATCAATCTGGCCCACACGCTGGGCATGACGGTGGTGGCGGAAGGAATCGAAACACGCGAGGCCAGTGATGTACTAGCCGCGCTGGGCTGCGATTACGGGCAGGGCTGGCTGTTCGGCAAGCCACAGCCGCTGATACCCTGATACTGCGCATTAACCCATAGTCGCCAGCAACAGCCAGGACGTGTAAGCCACATAAGAGAGCAACAGGATTCCGCCTTCCGGACGACTGATCCGGTGCGGCCCACGAAAGCCGTAGCAGAAAACGAACAGCAAGACGGTCAGCGCGGCCATCACCAGCATGTCCCGCGAGAAGACTTCCGCCCCCGCCGGAATCGGCCCGATCGCCCCTGCGATACCCACCACCGCCAGCGTGTTGAACAGATTGGAACCGAGGACATTGCCCAATGCGATGTCGTGCTCCCCCTTGCGCGAGGCGATGATGGATGAAGCCAGTTCCGGCAGCGAAGTACCGACCGCGACGATGGTGAGACCGATGACCAGATCGCTGATACCGAAACCCAGTGCGATCTCCACCGCGCCCCAGACCAGAATGCGCGAGCTGACGATCAGAAACACCAGACCGACTACCAGCCAGAAAACAGAACGGCGCAGCGGCATGGCATGCGCCTGCAATTCCTGATTGAACTCGTCCCCAAGCACATCGCTGTTCTTGCGCGTGCCTTGCCAGATGCTCCAGCCCATCACCGCGACGAAGACCCCCAGCAGCACCCATGCGTCGGTACGGCTGATCTCGCCGTCCCACACCTGCCAGGCCGCCAGCGCGGTCACCGCCATGAGCAGCGGTAATTCCTTGCGCAACACGCGCGAACGAACGGCGATGGGGCTGAGCAACGCGGTCAAACCGAGAATGAGCGCGATGTTGGCGATATTCGAACCATAGGCATTGCCCAGCGCGATGCCGTGATTGCCCTGCATGGCCGCCAGTGCGGAAACCGTCATCTCCGGCGCGGACGTGCCAAAGCCCACGACCACCATGCCGATCAGCAGCGGCGACATGCCAAAATGCCGCGCGGCGGATGCGGCCCCTTCCACGAAGCGGTCGGCACTCCAGACCAAAATCACCAAACCAAGAATAACTGCCAGAAAAGCCGTAAGCATGTGATGTCCTGTTCGTTCAATTATTCGCAGCGTAGCGCGCTGCCCGAAATATCTCCGCGCGAACTCTATTTCAATTTTGCGAGTGCTGCCAGCGCCTCTGCCGCGATCTCGCGCACTTCCTCGCTGGCATCGTGCAGGCATGCCGCGACAGGGGCGCGGGCTGCCGCGCTGCCGGTAAGACCGAGCAAATGACAGGCATCGGCACGCACGCGATGATCGGCATGGCGGGACAGCTCGCCCAGCTGCGGCAACAGCCGTTGCAGCTCCGGCGTATTCGCATAAGCCTCCAGCAATGCGCTCACGCCCAGACGCACTTCGAGATTGGCTGCGGGGTCGGCAACGATGGCGAGCAGCGATTTAAGCCGCAGTGTGTCGGCATGGATAAAAGCACTGGCATGCGCATAGCCGCCCTCATGCAACAAGTACGCCACGTAGTGCGCCGTCCCCTCCTCACCCTGCGCCCACTCCGCCCACTGGCGCAGCTCGGCGACACTGTGCGCCCCGGTCAGCGTGAACGGCCCCAGCTTCAGCCAGGGCGCGGCACGCACGCCATGTTCCGCCGCAAGATCGGGATGCTCGCCCGCATCCACCACCGTCACAGTGCCAACCAGCGTCTGCTTCTGCAATTCCGCCAGACCGCGCTGCACCATGGCGCAATGCGGACAGTCCGGTGTGACAAACAACAAGGCGTCGGGCGCGGAAATCGTCATATCGCGCCCCTCACCTCGAAGCCAACATAGTCACCGCTGCCCGCCTCCACCTCCACGCGTGCCACCTGCGCCAGTTGCGGCCCGCGATGCGCCCAGCTCACCAATGCATCCACCGCAGCGGCCTCGCCCTGCACCATCGCCTCCACGGTGTCGTTGCTGCAGTTGCGCACCCATCCGCTCACGCCCAGCATCTCCGCCTCGCGACGCATCGAGTCGCGGTACCACACGCCCTGCACGCGGCCATGCACCACCAGATGCAGCGTCTTCACGGCAACGTTCATCTCATTCCCCCTGCACCGTCACCACGATGCGCCGGCTACCGCCGTGGTTGCGGTGTTCACACAGCCAGATACCCTGCCAGGCGCCTAGGACAGGCTGGCCGTTACCGACGGGAATGTTCAGGCTGGCGCCGAGCAGGCTGGCTTTGATGTGCGCTGGCAGATCGTCCGCGCCCTCGTCCTGATGGCGGTAGTAAGGCGCGCCTTCCGGCACCGCGCGATTGAAATAGCTCTCGAAATCCTGCCGCACCGTCGGGTCGGCATTCTCGTTCAGCGTGAGCGAAGCCGAAGTGTGCCGGATGAAAACATTCATCATGCCGACTTTGAAATCGCGCAATTCCGGCAGCCCGCACAGCACCTCATCGGTGACCAGATGGAAACCGCGCGGGCGGGGTTGCAGTCGTATCTCTCTCTGTAGCCACATGATGTTTATCAGTAAGGAAAATCCCGTGGGCAATCATATCGCGTAAGATTACACACCGCGAAATATACGCGGCGGCGGATGATCTTTCACCACACATACAACAAGGAATCTCACATGGCAGGCTGGCTCATTCCCGTCATCAAATCCGTACTGCCGCATGTTGGCACCATCATCTCGGCAGCCACCCCCGTGTTCACCCGCAAAAGTGGCGATGCCGCCGTTCAGGCCGCCACACTCCAGCAACAGATCACCGAATTGCAGACCGCCGCATCGGCCAGCGATGCGCACATCAAAGACTTGGCAGGCCAGATGCAGCTGGCGATAGAAGCCTTGGAAAAAGGCACGCTATTCGCCGAAAAAGCTTACCGCCGCGCGATGTTGCTCGGTATCGCCTCGTTCAGCCTCTCCGGCGCGGCACTGGGTGCGGTGCTGCTCCTCTGGCTCAAGTGATACGGGAATGAAAAGCGTTTACGAAGCCGCCAGTGGGCTGGACGGATATATGGTTCTGAACCTGCTCGAACAGTGCCGCATCACCGGACGAGTCGAAGGCGAATATCTGCAGGGCGGTATCGGCGAACTGCAGGCGTTGGGATTCGTGCGTGTGCTGGTGGCGGAAGAAGATTACGACCAGGCAAAAAAAATCATCCGCGAATGGGAAGCGATGCAACCGCCGGATGAAGCCGCCACGCCGGAGCGGCGCAGCGCTACAGGTATCCAGTTGTTCTTCGCCGGTGTCATCATCGGTGCGGCGCTGATGTATTGGTTCCTGAAGCAATAGGACACGGGCATCCTGCGCATTCCAAAGCAGCGGCCACGAACGGCGAATCAAGCCGGCTTCAACCTCACCCCGAAACACGCGCCGCAGCCTATTCCCCTGTCACATTCAGGCCCTCTCCCCGGCGATTCAGGTTAAAGTTCCGCCTGACAAATCAACGGGAAGAAGCCATGAGCACAGAAGAATTGAGCAAGGAACAACGTATCCTGCGCATGATGCGCAAAACACTGGGCAGCGTCGTGCGCGACGCCACGCCGCTCGGCGGCCGCCCCAACCCGCTAACGGGTGACACCATCCAGGAGATCAAAGACTGCTTCGCGCTAATCTCCGAACGCGAACGGGAACTCGCCGCACAACTCGGCTTTGACGAAGCCAAGCCCTACTACAATGATGGTAGCGAAGCACCGAGCGCGCAGATAATCAGCCTCATCAAACCCGCCAAGCACTAATCTTCACCAGCGTGCTTCACAAGTTTGTTTCGGGGCGGCTTGTAGAGCCCGCACCCAGTCCAACCCGACATTCAACCCGGATTCCGCAAAAGCGCGGAGCCGGTTGGGAATCCCCCCGTTATTAGCAGCAATCAGAAGTGGAGTTGGTTAAAAGAGCTAATTTAGTGTCTTATTTTTCCAAGACGACGAATGCCAGAGCGTGCTCGTGCTCGTCGCTGAGAGAGAGGTGATGACGGGTGGCGCCCTGCGTGCGCAGATGTTGTTCCAGTTCGGGCGCAAGAATGAGAACGGGTTTGCCAAGTTCATCGTGGCCGACTTCGATGTTGTGCAGGCTCACCGGATGGCGCAAGCCCTGCCCGGTGGCTTTGGCAAGGGCTTCCTTGGCGGCGAAGCGTTTGGCGAGGTAGCGCGCGGGGTGCGGTTGTTGCGCATATTCGGCGAGTTCGTTCGGGGTCAGCAGGCGCCGGGCGAAGGCGGGGCCGTGGCGTTCGCTGGCTTCAGCGATGCGGACGACGCTGACGATGTCGGTGCCGATGCCGAAGATCACTGTACGAGCAAAGCCTTCATGTTTTTCACCGCCTGCTCCAACCCGATAAACACCGCTTCCGAAATGACGGCATGTCCGATGTTGAGTTCGGCGATGTGTGGCAATTCGACGACGGGACGCACATTGTGGTAGTTGAGGCCATGCCCGGCATTGACCTGCAAGCCCAGTGCATGGGCGTGCCCGGCCGCACGGCGCAAACGCGCCAGCTCCGCCCCGCGCGCGGGAATGCTGTCCGCGTCGGCGTAGCTGCCAGTGTGCAATTCGATCACCGGCGCGCCGGCCCGCACGGCCGCGTCGAGCTGTTTTTCATCCGGGTCGATGAATAGAGAGACGCGGATTCCCGCCGCGGTGCAGCGTGCGGTGGCGGCTTTCACTTGCTCGAAATATCTCACCACATCCAGCCCGCCCTCGGTGGTCAGTTCCTCGCGCCGCTCCGGCACCAGACAGATATCGTGCGGCTTGACGCGCAATGCATTGGTAATCATTTCATCGGTCACCGCGCATTCCAGATTCATGCGCGTCTGCAACATGCCGCGCAGAACATCCACGTCGGCATCCTGAATGTGGCGGCGGTCCTCGCGCAAGTGAATGGTGATCGCATCCGCCCCCGCTTCTTCGCAGATCAGCGCGGCGCGCACCAGATTGGGATAGCGCGCCCCGCGCGCCTGGCGCAGGGTGGCGACGTGGTCGATGTTTAATCCTAACTTGATCATAGTTTTTGCAAATCCCTCATCAGTTCACGTGTGTGCAGGATCTTTCCGGCCAGGTGGTGGTCGAGCAACATGCGCATCAGTTGTTTGCTCTGGCGTGCCGTGTCGGCATCACGGTAATCATCTGCCGCCATATCGAGCAGGGTCCTGCCCAGCACCGGCATGCCTTGTGTGGCATCCGCCGTCTCCGCCACCACGCCGTGCTCGAGTATATAGCGGTAGTGCTTTTCCGGTGAAATCGGCGCACCGTTTTTCGCTTCAGTCGTCAGCGTCAGCGCGTAGCCAAGTTCCTGCAGCATGTGCCTTTCGAAGCAGCGCAGGGTGAAGGCATGGTCGTCTTCCCGCGCCAGCCGTTGCAAAGTCTGCTGATAGTAATCGAACAGGCGCTGGTGCGGATCGTCGCGTGCCATCAGGTTGAGCATGAGTTCGTTCAGATAGAAACCGCACAGCAATGCCGTACCCTGCAACTGCGGCTGGCCACCCATCCATTCCGCGCTGTGCAGGGTGCGCAACTCATGTTTGCCGAACCAGTTCAAGGCCAGCGGCTGAAAACTCATCAACAGCCCGCGCAAGGCAGAACGCGGCCGCCGCGCGCCGCGCGCCACCAGCGGTACGCGCCCGTGCTGCCGGCTGAATACTTCAAGGATCAGACTGGTCTCGCGGAACGGGTAACTGTGCAGTACGAAGGCGAGCTCGTCCTGGATGCGCTGTCGCGAGGCGGCGTTACTCATACCCCAGCGTCTTCAACATGTGCGCGCTGTCGGCCCAGCCGCTGCGCACTTTGACGAATACTTCGAGAAACACTTTGCCGTCGAACAGTTTTTCCATGTCGAGGCGTGCCTGGGTGGCAATCTCCTTCAATTTTTCGCCCTTCTTGCCGATGAGCATGATCTTGTGTGCCTCCTTGTCCACCAGGATGGCGGCGTGGATGCGGCGCAATTTTCCTTCCTGCTGAAACTGCTCGATCACCACGCTGACCGAGTAGGGTAATTCTTCGCCGGTGAAGCGGAATACTTTTTCGCGCAGCAGCTCTGCGGCGAGAAATCGCTCGTTGCGGTCGGTGATGTCGTCCTCAGCGTACAGATGCTCGCCCTCCGCCAGATGCGGCCGGACGGCATCGAGCAGGGTGTCGAGTTGTTTGTCCTGGCGCGCGCTGACCGGCACGATGGCGGAGAACGTGCGCAGCGCGGCGATCTTTTCGATGAAAGGCAGCAATTCGGCTTTGTCTTTCATCAGGTCGGCCTTGTTGATTACCAGAATGACCGGGCAATCTTGCGGCAGCAACTCCAGCACCTGCTGGTCGCGCTCGTCGAAGTGGCGTGCTTCGATCACGAACAGTACCGCATGGACTTCGCGCAGACTGCTGGTGACAACGCGGTTCATGCTGCGGTTGAGGGCATTGGTGTGGTGTGTCTGAAAGCCCGGGGTGTCGACAAAAACGAATTGTTCCGCTGCCTCGGTCAGGATGCCGGTGATGCGGTGGCGGGTGGTCTGCGCCTTGCGCGAGGTGATGCTAACTTTTTGCCCGATCAGGTGATTGAGCAGGGTAGATTTGCCGACGTTGGGGCGGCCGACGATAGCGATGAAACCGGTGCGCTGATTATTTTCAGTCATGAGGTGATTTGTTGGTAGGCCGCGGCGGCAGCGATCTGTTCGGCCAAGCGGCGGCTGCCGCCCTCGCCTTGTGTACTGATATTCAGTTTTGGAATGGAGCAGGAAACCACAAAGGTCTGCGCGTGCGCCTCGCCCTTAATGGCGACGACTTCGTACGTCGGCAGAGGCAGTTTGCTGCCCTGCAACTGCTCCTGCAGCAAGGTTTTGGGGTCTTTACCCAGTGCGCGCAAGTCAAGGCCGCCAAGGTAGGGAACATACAATCCGAGCACAACTTTTTGTGCGGTGGCAAAATCCGCGTCCTGCCAGACCGCCCCGAACAGTGCTTCGAGTGCATCGGCCAGGATCGAGGGACGCCGGTTGCCTCCGCCTTTCACCTCCCCCTCACCCATGAGCAAATGGTCGCCCAGTTGCAACTGTTGCGCCAGCGTTGCCAGCGTCTGCTGGTTGACCAGATTGGAACGCAAGCGTGACAGATCGCCTTCTGCAATATCGGGGTAGGTGTCGTAAAGATATTTCGCTATCGTGCAGTTGAGCAAGCTGTCACCGAGAAATTCCAGGCGCTCATTGTGTGCGGCACTATAGCTGCGATGGGTCAGCGCGCGCTGCAATAGCAACGGCTGGGTGAAGCGGTAATCGATCCGCTGGCACAGTGCGGCGTGCTTCATCTGTACGTCACGAGCTGGAAGGATTAAAAGCCAGTACCAGGCTGACGTTGCCCACCAGCGGGATTCTGACTTCGTAGCTTGCACTCAATTTAAGGGTGCCGCCATCGCGCGTGATCTCGATATCCTCCACCTTCAGGTCGGTGATGTCATTGATGTTGGCGCGTTTACGATAGGACATTTCGACTGCACTGACCGGCACGTCCCTCATCGCGGGATCGGCCGCGATCTCGCGAAAAATCTGGCTGATCTGCCCGCTATGTATGTAGGTTGGTATTATTTTCAGGCCGAGCAAAGCAACGATGATGAGCGCGAACGCGCCCATGATGAAGTTGCCGAAGCCCAGGCCAGTCTGTCGATTCTTCCATCCGCGCATGATGCATCCTTTCTCAAAAAATGCCTTCACTCGACCGACAAGCCCACACGCTTGAGCTCGTCAAAATTCATCCAGATAAAAAATGCCTTGCCCACGATCAGTTCATCCGGAACGAATCCCCAGTAACGGCTGTCGCGACTGTTGTCGCGGTTATCACCCATCATAAAATAATTCCCGGCAGGCACGGTACAGCGCATTTCGCGCTCACTATAACGGCATTGCTCATATTGGGGGAAGTGTTCAACTCCGTTCAGGTGAATCTGTATCCGGTCCGGATTGACGAGAATGGCATGTTCGCGACCGTCGAGACTCTCCCGGTAGCGTTCGGTATGCATAAAGTTAAGCCCGCTTTCAACGTAGTTGTAATCGCCGTCCCGCTCGGTCGGTTGTAACTTGCCGTTGACCCACAATTGCTTGTCGCGATAGATGATCTCATCACCCGGCAACCCGATCACGCGCTTGATGTAGTCCACCGACGGATCATTGGGAAAATGGAACACCATCACATCGCCGCGCTGTGGCTGGTTGATTTCCACGATCTTCTTGTTGATGATGGGCAGGCGCAGGCCGTAGGTGTAGCGGTTGACCAGGATGAAATCGCCCACGTGCAAGGTCGGGATCATTGAGCCGGATGGAATTTTGAACGGTTCGACCACGAACGAGCGCAGCAAAAACACGGCCAGGATGACAGGGAAGAAGCTGATTGAATATTCGACCCACCACGGCTGTTTGTCAGTTTGCGCGCGTTGCTGGCGCAACAAAAAACGATCCAGTAGCCAGATGGCGCCGGTCAGCAGGAGCAGTGCGAACAAGATCAGTGCAAAAGTCATAGTCTTTCCTGTCGGTTATTTATCATCCACGCGCAGGATGGCAAGGAAGGCTTCCTGCGGAATCTCCACGCTGCCCACCTGTTTCATGCGTTTCTTGCCGGCCTTCTGCTTTTCCAGCAACTTTTTCTTGCGCGAGATATCGCCGCCGTAACATTTTGCCAGCACGTTCTTGCGCAGCGCCTTCACGTTCTCGCGCGAGATAATGTTGGCGCCGATGGCGGCCTGTATCGCCACGTCATACATCTGGCGCGGAATCAGTTCACGCATCTTGGCCGCCACTTCGCGCCCGCGATACTGGCTGTTGGCGCGGTGCACGATGATGGAGAGCGCATCCACCTTTTCGCCGTTGATCAGCATGTCCACCTTCACCACGTCCGCCGGACGGTATTCCTTGAACTCATAATCCATCGAGGCATAGCCGCGCGATACCGATTTCAGCTTGTCGAAAAAATCCAGCACAATCTCGCCCATCGGCATCTCGTATTTGAGCAGCACCTGCTTGCCGTGATAACTCATGTCAATCTGCACACCGCGTTTCTGTGTGCACAGAGTGATGACCGCCCCCACGTACTCCTGGGGCATGTACAAATTGACGTTGACGATCGGTTCGCGGATCTCTTCCACCTTGGACAGGTCCGGTAACTTGGACGGGTTGTCCACCATCAGCACCGTGCCGTCGCGCAGCAGAACCTCATAGATCACCGTCGGCGCGGTAGTAATGAGATCCATATCAAATTCGCGCTCCAGTCGCTCCTGCACAATCTCCATATGCAACAGACCGAGGAAGCCGCAGCGGAAACCGAAACCCAGGGCCTGCGACACTTCCGGCTCGTATTGCAGTGCGGCATCGTTGAGTTTCAGCTTCTCCAGCGAGTCGCGCAACGCCTCATATTGGTTCGATTCCACCGGAAACAACCCGGCAAACACCTGGGGCTGAATTTCCTTGAAGCCCGGCAGGACAGCCGCGGCAGGCTTGAGTTGATGCGTGACGGTATCTCCGACCTTGGCATCTTTCAGTTGCTTGATACCGGCAATCACAAAACCCACTTGCCCGGCAGACAGCGAGTCGCGATCCTGCGACTTGGGTGTAAACACACCGATGTGCTCGGTCAGGTATTGTGCCCCGCTCGCCATCAGCAGGATTCTTTCTTTTGGTTTGAGTGTGCCATTGACGATGCGCACCAGCATCACCACCCCGACATAGTTATCAAACCATGAATCGATGATCAAGGCTTGCAACGGCGCACCCGGGTCACCCTTTGGTGCTGGCACTTTGACAATCAATGCTTCAAGCACATCCTGCACACCCAAACCGGTCTTGGCTGAACAGTGCACCGCATCCTGGGCATCAATGCCGATCACATCCTCGATCTCGGCGATGGCATTTGCGGAATCAGCCGAGGGCAAATCGATCTTGTTCAACACCGGCACCACCTCGACGCCGAGATCGAGTGCGGTATAGCAGTTTGCCACCGTCTGCGCCTCGACGCCCTGCGAGGC
>DISA01000086.1 GCA_002421915.1 Gallionellaceae bacterium UBA6222 | reverse complement strand
CTGATGACGCACGCGTTCTTCAAGGCCCTGCTGTTCCTCGGCGCCGGCTCCGTCATCATTGGCATGCACCACAACCAGGACATCCGCTGGATGGGCAACGTGCGCAAGTACATGCCGATCACCTGGATCACCTCGCTGCTCGGTTCGCTGGCGCTGATCGGCACCCCGTTCTTCTCCGGCTTCTATTCCAAGGACAGCATCATCGAGGCGGTGCAACTCACCCATCTGGCGGGATCGGGCTTTGCCTACTTCGCCGTGGTGGCGGGGGTGTTCATCACCGCGCTGTACTCCTTCCGTATGTATTTCCTGGTGTTCCACGGCGAAGAACGCTTTGGCAAGGAACAGCACGGTCATGATGCCCACGGGCATGACGAGCACCACGGTCTGGCACCGGGGCAGAAGCCGCATGAGACTTCATGGGTCATCACGCTGCCGCTGATCCTGCTGGCGATCCCGTCGGTCGTCATCGGTTTCTTCACCATCGGCCCGATGCTGCACGGTGAATATTTCGGTGATGCGATCTTTATCTCCGACGATCATCCGGCGATGCACGAGATGTATGAGCATTTTGAAGGCCCGGTCGGGATGGTGCTGCATGCGCTGGGCACGTTGCCGCTGTGGCTGGCCGTGGCCGGCGTGCTGGTTGCCTGGTTCTGCTACATGAAACGCCCGGATGTCCCGGCCAGGATCCAGAAGATGTTTGCGCCGATCTACACCGTGCTCGACCAGAAATACTACTTTGACCGTTTCAATGACTGGTTCTTTGCCGGTGGCGCGCGCGGGTTGAGCAGGTCATTGTGGAAATTCGGCGACGTGAAACTCATCGACGGCTTCTTCGTCAATGGCTCGGCAAAGCTGGTGGGACTGTTCTCCGGCGTGTTGCGCGGATTCCAGACCGGTTATGTGTACCACTACGCGTTCTGGATGATCCTTGGTGTGTCGCTGCTCCTGACAGTGCGCACCTGGTTTGTATAGCTGTGTGACGGGCCCGGGGCCCGACACAATGAAGGTGTCGGGTTGAAACCCGACCTACAATGAAGGAAGAAGCATGATTTTCGGATACCCATTGTTAAGTGTTGTCATCTGGCTGCCGATCATTTTCGGTGCGCTGGTACTGGCGACGGGGAATGACCGCAACGCCCCGCTGGCGCGCTGGATCGCCCTGCTCGGCGCGCTGCTCGGACTACTGGTTGCCTTGCCGCTATACAACGGATTCAATCGCATGACCAGCGCGATGCAGTTCGTCGAGCTGAAGCCATGGATCAGCATGTTCAACGTGCATTATCACCTCGGTATCGACGGCATTTCCATCCTGCTCATCCTGCTCAACTGTTTCTTCACCCTGGTCGTGGTGATCGCGGGCTGGCAGGTGATCGAGAAGCGTGTGGCGCAATACATGGCCAGCTTCCTCATCATGTCAGGCCTGATCAACGGCGTGTTCGCCGCATTGGATGCAGTGCTGTTCTACGTGTTCTGGGAAGCGATGCTGATCCCGATGTTCATCATCATCGGTGTGTGGGGCGGACCCAATCGCGTGTATGCGGCGCTCAAATTCTTCCTGTATACCCTGCTCGGCTCCTTGTTGATGCTGGTTGCGCTCCTCTATCTGTATTTCAAATCGGGCAGCTTCAATATCCTGGACTACTACCAGTTGCCGCTGTCGATGAATGCGCAGATCCTGATCTTTATCGCCTTCTTCATGGCATTCGCCGTCAAGGTGCCGATGTTCCCGGTGCACACATGGTTGCCGGATGCGCACGTGGAAGCACCGACCGGCGGTTCGGTCATCCTGGCTGCCATCATGCTCAAGGTTGGCGCCTACGGTTTTATCCGTTTTTCCATGCCGATCGCGCCGGATGCCAGTCATGAGTTGGCGTGGGTGATGATTGCGCTGTCGCTGATTGCGGTGGTGTATATCGGCCTGGTCGCGCTGACCCAGGCCGATATGAAAAAACTGGTGGCCTATTCTTCCATCTCGCACATGGGATTCGTCACACTCGGTCTCTTCCTGTTTAATGCCTACGGCATGGAAGGCGCACTGTTGCAAATGATCTCGCACGGCTTCGTGGCGGGTGCCTTGTTCCTGTGTATCGGTGTCCTGTATGACCGCGTGCATTCGCGCCAGATCGTGGATTACGGCGGTGTGGCCAACACCATGCCGGTATTCGCCGCATTCTTCATGCTGTTTGCGATGGCCAACAGCGGTCTCCCCGGCACCAGCGGTTTCGTTGGCGAATTCATGGTTCTGCTGGGCGCGGTCAAGGTCAACTTCTGGTACGCCTTCGCGGCCGCGACGACCATGGTGTTTGGTGCTGCCTACACGCTGTGGATGTACAAGCGGGTGATCTTCGGCCCGGTCGCCAACGACCACGTCAAACATCTGCGCGATATTGGCGGGCGTGAAAAACTGGTGATGTTGTCGCTGGCAATCGCTGTGTTGCTGATGGGTCTGTATCCCTTGCCGCTGTCAGAAATCATGCATGCCTCGGTGAACGACCTCTTGGTGCACCTGGCGCGCTCCAAAATATAAGAGGACGTTATGAGCTACATCGCAACCCTGTTACCTGCTTACGCCGAGATCTTCCTGCTGGTCATGATCGGCGTGATCCTGATCGCCGACCTGTTCATGCCCGGGTACACCCGCACCGTCACTTATTTGCTCGCGCAACTGACTCTGCTGGGCTGTTCACTGATCACCGTGGGCACGCACACGGAAGGGATCGCCCATTTGTTCAACGGCATGTTCGTCGATGATCTGATGTCCGATGTGCTCAAGTTGCTGACCTATCTGGCCGTCTCCATGATGCTGGTGTATTCGCGCAGCTACCTGATGGTGCGCGGCCTGTTCACCGGTGAATTCCTCGGCCTGACCCTGCTTGCCACGCTGGGCATGATGGTGATGATCTCCGCCAGCAATTTCGTGGTGCTGTACATCGGTCTTGAAATCCAGGCCCTGAGCCTGTACGCGATGGTTGCCCTGCAACGCGACTCCGCCGTGGCCAGTGAGTCGGCGATGAAGTACTTCGTCCTCGGTGCAATGGCATCCGGCTTCCTGCTGTACGGGATGTCGATGATCTATGGCGGCACCGGCTCACTCGACATCCACGCGATTTCCGCCGCGATTGAGCACGGTCAGGCCAATACCACCCTGCTCGTGTTTGGGCTGGCCTTCCTCGTCGCGGGACTGGCCTTCAAACTGGGGGTGGCGCCGTTCCACATGTGGGTACCCGACGTCTATCACGGTGCACCGACCGCGATGACCCTGCTCATCGGTTCCGCACCGAAACTGGCCGCCTTTGCTTTCGTCATGCGCATCCTGGTTGAATCGCTGCAACCGCTGATGATCCACTGGTCCGGCATGCTGATGGTGCTCGCCGTGCTGTCAATGGCTATCGGCAACATCACCGCCATCGCCCAGACCAACATCAAGCGCATGTTCGCCTACTCCACCATCGCCCATATGGGTTTTATGCTGGTTGGCGTGTTGAGCGGCACGCTCGACGGCTACGGCGGCGCCATGTTCTATGCGATTGCATACGTGTTGATGACGCTGGGCGGCTTCGGCATGATCATGCTGCTGTCGCGCGAAGGCTTCGAGGCGGACAAGATCGACGACTTCAAGGGGCTCAACCAGCGCAGCCCGTGGCTCGCCTTCATGATGCTGATTCTGATGTTCTCGATGGCCGGTGTTCCGCCGACAATCGGTTTTTATGCCAAATTCTCGGTATTGAGCGCCGCCGTGCAAACAGGCCATATCACGCTGGTCGTCATGGCGGTGCTGTTCTCCCTGATCGGTGCTTTCTACTACCTGCGCATCGTCAAACTGATGTATTTCGACGCGCCGGAAAGCCACGAAAAACTTTACCTGCAACCGGACACGGCATTGCTGGTTTCGATCAATAGCCTGGCGATATTGCTGATCGGTATTCTGCCCAATGCCCTGATGACCGTGTGCGCCGCTTCGGTGCAGCAGTCTTTGCTGTTGCATTAGGCGGCACGCGGTCGAACCGAAACTCCCGCCGCGCGCGGGAGTTTGTTTGGCGTCTGGAGCACACCATCGATGATATTCAAACTATCCTTGCCAGCCCAAACCCAGTGTGGCGGATGAGAGTGCTGGCCGGCTGATGTGTTACAACCGCAAAAGATTTCACTCGACACCGGATTACATCAGCCCGATGCTGTTTGAGAAAAATAGGTGGGCGGCACAATTAAAGGTTGACGCACAATGAACGCGCCAGGAAGTGCGGAATACAGGGATAAGGTCACTGCCGGGAAATAGCACATGCAAACCATCAAAAAGTTGATCGATAACATCGAAAAGGTCATCGTCGGCAAGCGTGCGGTGATCGAACTGGCGGTGATCTCGCTGCTCTGCCGGGGGCACGTGCTGCTGGAGGATGTGCCGGGCACCGGCAAGACCATGCTGGCACGCGCCCTGGCAAAGTCTGTCGCCGTGGATATGAAGCGACTGCAATGCACTCCGGACTTGCTGCCTTCGGATATCACCGGTGTGCCGATCTATAACCAGAAAACCGGCGAATTCGAGTTTCGCGCCGGGCCGGTTTTTACCCACATTCTGCTGGCCGACGAGATCAACCGCGCCACGCCGCGCGCGCAGTCTGCCTTGCTGGAATGCATGGAAGAATTCCGTGTCAGTGTGGACGGCAGCACCTATGATTTGCCGCCGCTGTTCATGGTACTGGCAACGCAGAACCCCATCGATATGGCCGGCACGCATGTGCTGCCGGAAGCACAGCTTGACCGCTTCTTCGTGCGCCTCAATGTAGGCTATCCGACGCTGGAGGAGGAAGTGCGTATCCTCGGCGCACAGACGTTTGTTCATCCGATCGAGCAACTGCAAGCCGTCGCCACCGAAGCCGAGATACTGGCGGCACGCGAGGCGGCAAAACAGATACACATCAACCCGGACGTGGCCGAATACATCGCCCGCATTACCGCCGCCACCCGCCAGCATCCAGACCTGCGACTGGGGGCCAGCCCGCGCGGGACGCTGGCACTGGCGCGGGGAGTGCGCGGCCTGGCCTTTTTGCACGGGCGCGACTACGCCACCCCGGATATGGTCAAGCTCATGGCCGGACCGGTGCTGGAACATCGTCTCATCGTGCGTCCGCAGGCCGCTGCGCTGGGCAAAACGGCAAACAACATCCTGAAGGAAGTGCTGGATCAGGTCACGCCGCCAGTGTGAAATAATTTGCACAAGGTTCAGCATAAAGCGATGACCTTCACCCTCCCTGCCTGGCATCCGCGCCACCTCAAACCGCTGGTACTGGCCGGCCTCACGCTGGTGGCTTATGCGGCAGCGATCAATCGCGGGCAGGCGCTGCCTTGGGCGATTGCCGCATTGTTATTGGCGACGCTGATTACCGGATTTGCCTGGCCGCGCTGGCTGGTGAAACGGCTGTCGGTAACGCGCAGCGGACCGGAGCGCGCCGAGGAAGGCGAGACCATCCTGTTCCATGTGACGGTGTGCAATCACGGCTGGCTGCCGCGTTTCATGGTGGAGGCGGTGGATCACCTGCCTTTTGTCGGTGCGGGGCAGGGCGATGCGACCCCCGAAGAAAAAGTGCTGGGCGTGGTGGCCTACATTGGCGGTGACGCGACGCGCAGCTTTGATGTGCCGCTGCTGTGCGAGAAACGCGGTTATTACCGGCTCGGCCCGGTAGGGCTGGCTTCCAGCTTCCCGCTCGGACTGATCGAAGCACGCGAGCAAAAGAATGGCGGCGTGCAGACGCTGACCATTTACCCCGATGTATTCCCCATTGTTTCCCTGCCGCTGTCCGGCACGCCCAGTGAAATCCATCGCGGCGGCTTTTTGCTGCCCGAGGGAGCCGGCGCGGCGGAATTTTCCGGCCTGCGCGAATACCGGCGCGGCGACAACCCGCGCCATGTGCACTGGCCGACCACGGCACGCCTGAACGAGTTGATGGTGAAAGAGTTTGAGCCGCTGGCTTCCGCTTCGCTGTATATCGTGCTGGATATGTCGGCGAATGCCAGTGCCGGCAAAGGCAAACATTCCAGTTTTGAGTATGCCGTGCGGATCGCGGCGTCTATCGGGCGCTATGCGTGCAGCAATGGCATGCCGGTCCGGCTGCATGGCGAAGGCACACGGCAACTTGCCGTCGGCCTCGGTTCCGGCGAAGCGCACTACCGCGACATGCTGGATGCGCTGGCGGTGGTTGCTGCCGACGGTGCCATTCCCTACGCCAAAGTGTTGCACAACGTTGCGATGAACTGCCGCCACGGGCAGACCGTCGTGGTGTTTCTTGCCGAACCGCAAGAGCGGGTTGCCGAAACCCTGCAGGCCGTCGCCCTGCTGCGCGCGCGCGGCGCCTACGTGCTGGCGATAGCGTTCGATCGCGGGACATTTCTGGATAAAGAATCCGGCGCATCGTCCCCGTGGGCCGGACTGCTCGACCTGGGCGTGGGCTATCTGACGCTGCGCAAGAATGACGATCTGGTCAGGGTATTCAATCCATGAATCCGCCGCTGAATTATCTTCCGGCCTATCTCGGATTATTTGCCGCGCAGACACTGGCGCTGGCATGCAACGCCTTTCTCGATATCCAGTATGGCGGCTTCGCCACCGAGGTCATGCTGTGGTCGGTCGTGTTTGCCCTCAACCTGCGCACCGGCTGGCAACAGCACGGTGAAGCCACGGAAACGGGGCAACGAAGAATGCGCAATTGGCTGATCTTCGGCACGCTGATTTCCGTGATCATCTTTATCCCGATGTGGGGATTCCCGCGCGCCGGGCTTTATATGCTGGCGATGTTGCAAGTCGCTTACAACTGCGTCACCACCACCCGCCGCCATCTCCATCTGGGCCTGCTCATCTCGGTGGTGATGGTGCTGTTCGCCGCATCGCACTATCGTGCCGACTGGACCATGCTGTTCTATCTTCTGCCCTATGTGACCGCCGTAGTGTTCACCCTTGTTGCGGAGCAGATCAATCGCACTACCAGCGAACTGCGCCGGCAAAGCCTGGGGCACCATGTCATCGGCGCGCAGGGAACGGCCATCGGCGCCGCGACACTGGTGATCCTTGCGCTGTGCCTGGCACTCTATGCGCTCACCCCCCAGGTGACATGGCACTCTCTCGTCTGGAGCTGGGGTCAGCCCGGCAACATTGTTGCCGGCAAAGGCGAGCCGCAGAATGGCTCCACGGGGGGGAAGCAGACTGGCGGCGGCAGCGGGGGCGGCAATTCCTCCGGCACCGGCGGGTATGGCGCGGGCTGGGCAACACCCGCTGAAATGCGCAAAGCGGCCGGCCGTCCCGGTATGCCGGAATGGCAGCGCGCCACAATCAATAGCATGGCCGATGCGAGCGAATGGCTCACCGTGACCATGAAGCCGGTGATGCAGAGCCTGCGGGAAATCTGGCAATCGTTCAAGGAATGGCTGGACAAAAACCGCAACACCATCGTGCGGTTCATGCTTCTGCTGGGTTCTCTGGCGCTGCTCTACGCGCTGTGGCGGCTGATGCGCGAAGCGAAGACCGGCATCTGGTTGCTCACGCGGCTGG
The DNA here is from genome assembly GCA_002421915.1 of Gallionellaceae bacterium UBA6222. Taxonomy (GTDB): domain Bacteria; phylum Pseudomonadota; class Gammaproteobacteria; order Burkholderiales; family Gallionellaceae; genus Sideroxyarcus. The sequence goes on along the minus strand of DISA01000086.1, from coordinate 4,253 downwards.
ACTATCTGCGCCTGGGTCTGATGGGAATGCAACAACACGATGCGGCGGTGGCGCGACGCTATTACCTGGCAATGGAGCGGCTGTTCTCATTGCAGGACTTGCAGCGCGAACCATCGGCAAATACGGCGGAATACCTTGCGCAGGTCAGCCGTTTCCACCGTTCCATGCGCGGCGAGCTGTCCGAAATCACCGGACTATTCGAGGATGCGCGCTATGGAAAGCGGCCTGTCACGGCAGAACAGATGAACCGCATGCGCGAGTTATATCGGCAGGTGTACCGGCTGGTCCAGGTATAGCGCCGGTAGCGGGACAATCCGGCGAAGAATTGAAAGCAAAGGAAACGCAATGCCGGACGCGCGCCAATCTGGTTGGTCATCCACGGCATGTGGTGTGGCATGGGCACGCCCGCCACGGCGGGAGTTTTTATTTGCAGCGCCAGCTGGCACAATGCAACCCCCGATAACCCGAAGGAATATGTGATGGATGCACATTGGATCTGGTGGCTGGCCGCGGTGGTGCTGGTGATCGCCGAAATGTTCAGCGGCACGTTCTATCTGCTGGCCGTGGCGCTGGGGTTGCTGGTCGCCGGGGCGGCCGCCTATTTGGGCGCTTCGTGGAGTATTCAGGTCGTCGTCGCCGCCGTGCTTTGCACGGGCAGCGTGGCGTGGATCTACGGCTGGAAAAAGCGTTCCGCACGACCGGATGAACATCCCAATCTGGCCAACGACATCGGGCAGGAGGTGCGCGTGGTCGGCTGGGCCGACGACCACAATCTGCGCGTCAGTTATCGCGGCGCGGAATGGCAGGCGCGGCTGGCCGACCATACGGCGGCCGATCGCACGCGCCAGGTCTGGCGTATCAGGGATATTTCAGGCAGCTGCCTAATCATCGAATAAGGAGAATCACATGGATCTTTTCGTCATCGTATTGGGAGCCTTTGCCGTCTTCCTGGCATTTCAGACAATCAAGATCGTGCCGCAGCAAAACGCCTGGGTGGTCGAGCGCTTCGGCAAATACAACCGGACACTGGAGCCGGGTTTGAACATCGTCATCCCGTTCATGGATCGTGTCGCCTATCGGCACCGTCTCACCGAGTTTCCCATCGACATTGAGCCGCAGGTCTGCATCACGCGCGACAACACCCAGGTACAGGTGGACGGCGTGCTGTATTACCAGGTGACCGATGCGGCGCGCGCCAGTTACGGTACTTCCAACTATCTGGCCGCCATCACCATGCTGGCGCAGACCGCGTTGCGCTCCGAATGCGGCAAGCGCGACCTGGACAAATTGCTGGAAGACCGCGAGGCAATCAACCGCACCGTGGTGTTCGCGCTGGATGAAGCCAGTCCCACCTGGGGCGTAAAAGTGCTGCGCTACGAGATCAAGGACATCACGCCGCCGCAACAAGTATTGGCCGCGATGCAGAAGCAGATTACCGCCGAGCGTGAAAAGCGCGCGTTGATCGCCCAATCGGAAGGCAAGAAACAGGAAGAGATCAATCTGGCGGAAGGTCTGATGACCGCCTCCATCCGTGAATCCGAAGGTACGCGCCAGGCCGCAATCAACAACGCACAGGGCGAAGCGGAGGCCTTGTTGCTGGTCGCCAATGCGACGGCCGAATCACTGCGCGTCGTCGCGGCCGCGATCCAGAGCGAAGGCGGGTTGACTGCGGTCAATCTCAAAGTCGCGGAGAAATTTGTCGATGCCTTCGGCAACATCGCCAAGCAGGGCAACACCATGATCCTGCCCGGCAACGCCGCCGACATCGCCGGGATGGTGGCGACCGCGATGCAGGTGATAAAGAAAACCTGATATGGATTTGACCGAGAAACAGCTCGATAGCCGGGTGATGTATGCAGGCGGCTTCCTCGAAGTGCTGAAGGATAACGTGCAGCTACCCGACGGCAGCCGCAGCACGCGGGAATACCTCACCCATCCCGGCGCAGTCGCCATGCTGGCCTTGCTTGACAACGGCAAACTGGTGATGGAGCGGCAATACCGTTATCCGCTCCATCGCGAATTTATCGAACTGCCCGCCGGCAAAATCGACGAGGGTGAAGACATCCTTATCACCGCGCAACGCGAACTGCTTGAAGAGACCGGCTATGTCGCGCGCGAGTGGACCCACCTCACCACCGCCTGGCCGTGCATCGGCTATTCCGACGAGCGCATGGAATACTTCCTTGCGCGTGGACTGACACACCAGGGCAGCAAGCTGGACGAAGGCGAGTTCCTCGAAGTGTTCGAGCTTTCGCTGGAAGATGCACTGGAGTGGGTAAGGGCGGGCAAGATCGACGACAGCAAGACCATCGTCGGCCTGTTCTGGCTGGAGAAGGTGCTGAACGGGGAATGGCGCGCATCAACATAAGGCCTCGTTTTGGTGCATTGCTCATCGGCAGGCACCATCTTGGTGAACGCGGCGTGCCTTGTCCGCCAAGGCGCAGAAAAAATCTCTATAAATCAACCCCTGTATTTGCTGGCACATAGATTGCTTACATTTCCGCAATTGGACTTTGGCGGAGATGTCATGGAAGAACTGAAAGTCAGTACAGATGCGCTATTCATTCTGCTGGGTGCCATCATGGTGCTGGCGATGCACGCGGGATTTGCCTTCCTTGAACTCGGTACGGTGCGCAAAAAGAACCAGGTCAATGCACTGGTCAAGATCATCAGCGACCTTGCCGTCTCCACCATCGCCTATTTTTTCATCGGTTACGGCATTGCTTACGGTATCCATTTTTTCAGCGGGGCGGAGCAACTGGCGCAAAAGAACGGCTACGATCTGGTCAAGTTTTTCTTCCTGATGACTTTCGCCGCCGCCATTCCCGCCATCGTCTCCGGCGGCATTGCAGAGCGTGCCAGATTCAATCCGCAACTTGCTGCTACCTTCCTCCTGGTGGGCCTCGTTTATCCCTTTTTTGAAGGCATTGCATGGAACGGCCATTTCGGCATTCAGACTTGGTTAAAAGCCACATTTGATGCGGGCTTCCATGATTTCGCCGGATCGGTCGTGGTGCATGCTGTGGGTGGCTGGGTCGGCCTCGCGGCGGTGCTTTTGCTCGGTGCACGGCACGGCCGTTACACCAAAGAGGGGCGTGTCTCCGCGCATCCGCCTTCCAGCATCCCCTTTCTTGCCCTCGGCGCGTGGATACTTACCGTCGGCTGGTTCGGCTTCAACGTCATGTCGGCACAAAATATTACCGGCATCAGCGGTCTTGTCGCCGTCAACTCGCTGATGGCCATGGTCGGGGGCACCCTCACCGCACTGTGGCTGGGCAAGAACGACCCCGGTTTCGTGCACAACGGCCCGCTCGCTGGGCTGGTCGCCGTCTGTGCCGGGTCGGATGTCTTCCATCCCATCGGTGCGCTCATCGTCGGCGGCGTGGCCGGTGCCCTGTTCGTCCTCATGTTCACCCTCACCCAGAACCGTTGGAAAATCGATGACGTGCTTGGCGTGTGGCCGTTGCACGGCTTGTGTGGCGCGTGGGGCGGTATCGCAGCGGGTATTTTCGGTACAAAAGCGTTGGGCGGTATTGGCGGCGTCAGCTTCATGTCGCAACTTATTGGCACTCTGCTGGGTGTCGGCATCGCCTTCAGCGGCGGCTACATCGTCTATGGTCTGATAAGGAAACTGGTTGGCATCCGCCTCGATCAGGAAGAAGAATTCAACGGTGCCGACTTGAGCATCCACAGAATCAGTGCCACACCGGAGCGCGAATCGGGGTGGTGATTTTTTGTGTGATAGGAAACAATGAAACCTGTCGGGTTGGAATTGTAAACCTCACCAAATCAGTGCGTTCCTGCGCTGTTTTTCCCTTTGCCGGAATTAAGCCGGAGCGAGGCATTGGCATTGCTTCTGCTGGCCGGGGTGACGGTGTTTTATTGTGTGAGCCGCACGCAGGTTAACCGCGGTATGTTGTATGGCGCGGTGTATGTGTCGATCTTTGCCATGGTGTTCATTTATAACCTGGGTGCCGCGACCGGAACATTCCGGCCCGGTGCCTATTTGCAGGTGATTTCCGTGCTTGCGGCGGCGTGGGTTGTGGTCAAGCTGGTCTTCCGGAAAAACACGGTCTTCCTGAAAGTCTCCGGTTTTGAGTTGTTGATGGTGTTGCTGTCGTGGTTTCTGCCGTTCGTTCTGCTTGAGGATCTGCGGTTGCCGGGTAACGTGGTTGAAGCGGGACGGATGGCCTGCCTGCAGGTGATCCCGTTCATGTTTACGGCCAAGATCACTAGTGTCCGGTTAAGAATCG
>DISA01000073.1 GCA_002421915.1 Gallionellaceae bacterium UBA6222 | reverse complement strand
TGCGCAGCTTGTCGAACAGATTTTCCGTCAGGTGACAGAGCGTCACGAGCTCGGCGGCGTTGAGGAACCCGGCACCGCCCTTGATGGTGTGGAAGCCGCGGAAAATGTCATTCAGCAATCCCTGATCGTGCGGATTCCTTTCGAGATCGACCAGTTTGTTGTCGACACCGGACAGCAGGTCGGTGGCCTCGATCAGGAAGTCCTGCAGCAGATCTTCCATTCCGGCAAAGTCACTCATCTCTATCTCCTAGAAGCCCAGGCTTTCCAGCAGGTCGTCGACCTGCGCCTGGCTGGTCACCACATCGCTGCGGCCAGCCGCATTGATCACCGGGCCGTTCATCAGGCCTTCCGGAGCCGCGGCTCTTTTCTCCTCGGGCATGGTTTCGATCAGCACCTGCAGCAGTTGGGTCTCGAAATTCTGCACGATATCGACGATCTTCTTGATCACCTGGCCAGTCAGATCCTGGAAATCCTGCGCCAGGATGATCTCGGTCAACTGTGCGTTGGTGATCGCGACCTTATCCGGTGCCGCGACGAAAAATACCCGCGTATCGGCCGCCAGCTGCTTGAATTCATCGACCGACAGCTGATTGGCGAACATTTTTTCCCAGCGCGCCCCGAGCGTCGTCATGGCCTGCTGCAGCGCAGCCTGCGCCGGCTTGGCGATGTCGGTGGCGTTCAGCACGCGCGAGGCGGCCTGTTCGGTCATCTGGACGATGTAACCGAGGCGCTCGCGCGCATCCGGAATCTGCCGCGCCGTCGCTTCGAGAGACTTGTCGTAACCCAGTTCGCGCAGGCTGTCGTGCAGGTTGCGCGCCATGTGCCCGATGCGATTGAAAACGGCCTCCTGGGGCGTGGCCGCTTCGCCGATATCGATCACGGACTCGGGAGCCGCCGCCGCAGATTCGTCCACCTGCTCGACGACGCTGTCGAACAGCGCCTGCAGGTCGTCGGAGTCGCCCGAGGGGTCGGGTTCCACCACGGGCGCGACCGACACCGCTTCAACAGCGATGCTGTCGAACAACTCCTGCAGGTCGGCGGAATCGCCGGCTTCGTCGAATTTGATCGGTTTGACCATTTACCAGCCCAGCTTCTCGAAAATCTTCGTCAGCTTCTCATTCAGCGTCGCTGCCGTGAATGGTTTGACGATATAGCCGGAGGCACCGGCCTGGGCGGCCGCGATGATGTTTTCCTTCTTCGCCTCCGCCGTGATCATCAGTACCGGCAATCCCTTGTAGGTGGCATCGCCGCGGATCGTCTGCAACAGCGTCAGCCCGTCCATGTTCGGCATGTTCCANNCGAAGTCGAAGCCGCCGCCCTGCAGTTTCTGCCAAGCCACCGCACCATCCTCGGCCTCGTCGACATTGGTGAAGCCGAGTTCCTTGAGGAGGTTGCGAACGATGCGCCGCATCGTCGAAAAATCATCGACCACGAGGAACTTGATTTTGCTGGGATCTGCTGGCATGAAACGCTCTCCGGATGAAGCCTGGCTGAAGAATGAAGGTCAGTCGCGCTGCGACCTGAGCAGCAACGGGCGCAAGGTATCGGCCAGCACCTCGGAATCGAACTTGGCGACATAGGCATCGACGCCGACGCTCTTGCCCATCGCCCGGTTCGCCTCGGAAGACAGCGACGAATGCATGACCACCGGAATACCGTCGAAGCGCTTGTCGGACTTGATGTTCTTGGTCAGGACGTAGCCGTCCATTTCCGGCATTTCGGCATCGACGAGGATGACATTCACTTCCTCGCGCAGGCTGCGGCCGGTCTGCTGGGCGTGGGCCGCCATGCCGGACAGGCGCGTCCAGGCCTCCATGCCGTTTTGCGCATGCTTGTGCCTGACGCCCAGCTTGTCGAGCACTTCGGCAATCTTCTTGCGCGCCACGGAGGAATCGTCGACGAAGAACAGGTTGTACTCATCTTCGCCGCCCATTTTTTCGATCTGCCCCACCAGCACTTCGCCGAAGGTGTTGGCCATGATCTGCTCGACATCGACGATCGAAACCAGCCGGCCGCTGTCCAGCTCGGTGATCGCCGTAATGTAGCCCTGCATCCCGGCGCCGGTGACCGCCTCGGGAGCGCGCACCCTGTCCCACTCGACACGGATGATGCGATCGACTTCATGCACGAGAAAGCCGAGCGTGCGTTTGCTGTATTCGGTGACCATCATCGAGCCGCCCCGGCCCGGCGGGGCATCGGCGAGATGCATGACGCGCGCCAGCGAAACCACGGGGATCACATTGCCGCGCAGGCTGATCAGGCCCTCGACCCCCTCGGGCATATTGGGCGACTTGGTGATGGAGGGCGTCTTGCTGACCTCGCGCACCTTGAACACATTGATGCCGAAGGTCTCCTCGCGCCCGGTGCGCATATCCTTGCCCAGGGAAAACATCAGGATCTCCAGCTTGTTGGTTCCTGCCAGCTTGGTCCGGGCATCGATATCTTTTAACAGGTCTGACATTACCTTCTCCTCATTGGCCGCTTATTTTCCGACCGCGCCGCATTTGGTCAACGGATAGCCCGCCCTGCTCAACTCATCGGCCGATTGTGCCAATTCTTTAGTGGCCTGCTGGGTGTCCTGCACCGAATGCGTGTTGTCGTCCACCAGGCCGGTGATGCGCTCCAGACTATTGGCCACATTCTCGCCCGCAGCAGACTGCTCCCTGGACGCCTGTGCAATATGCTCGATGCGTTCCGTCATGCTCACCGTGGCATCCATAATTTCACGCAACCCCTCGCCATTTTTATGGATCAGCGTGATGCTGGATTCCACCTCGGTCACCGCGTCTCCCATCGACTTCACCGCATCATTTGAAATGGCGGTAATCTCGGCGATGGTGGTGGCAATATCCTTGGTACTGGTTGCTGTCCGTTCGGCCAGTTTGCGCACTTCATCAGCTACAACCGCAAACCCGCGCCCCTGTTCGCCGGCACGCGCCGCCTCGATCGCCGCATTCAGCGCCAACAGGTTGGTCTGCTCGGCGATTTCCTTGATCGAGTTGGCGATCGCGCCAATCTTTTCAATCGACACGCCCAGATCGGAAATGGTCTTGCTGGAATGTTGCACGGTCTCTGCCACCAGATTCGTGGCTTTGACGGTGTGCTCCATATTGCCGTTGTTCTGCTCAACGATCTGCTGTGTGCGCTGCATTTCCGCCAGCGAGTCGCCCGCCATATTCGCCACCTCGGCGATAGACTGGCTGAATTGCTCCATGGTCGCGGCAATGGCCTGAATCTGGTCCTGTTCAGTCAACGCATTCCTGGCTACCGTTGTCACCTTGCCATCCACTTCCCTGATCCGTGTTTGCATCTGCGCCACCGGCGTCACAATCTCATCCACCATGGTGCGCAGATAGGTTTGCATGGACTGGATTTCGCACAGCAGCGTTCCCACTTCATCCAGGATGGAAATATCCATTTCGGTATCGAGATTCCCTTCCATGATATTTCTGAACTCACTGCTCACCCCGCGAATCGGGCGGCGGATATATTTGTCAACACTAAACCCGATGATAAAGAACAGGAAGATTTGCAGGGCAAGTTGTCCGCCCAGCAACTGCATTACCGTGCGCGCGACCTTGTCGTCATCCGATTTCAGGTCAATCACAATATCCGACACCCCGAGCACCACACCTTCCTGCACCGCATGGCAACCCGTGCAATCGGTGCCGTGATAGTCCTTGCTCGCCATATAAGGTGTGATCACCCGCATCACGGGCGCGCCCAGCTCGTCATTGGCAAAGGTGACACTTTGTTTCTTGCTTTCGACCGCTTTTCGCTGCGCATCACTGTTTATCTGCTCTTCCGGCAGCCCCGGGCCATACAAATCCGCGACCTCCTTGGTACGGGAAAACCGCAGGGACTTGACCCCTTTGGATGAGCCGATCTTATGGAGCAATAACTGGCGGTTGCTTGCCTCGCCAATCTGGCCCGTCACCATCAGCATATTCGCGCCATCGATGATCTCACTGGCCAGCTGGTTCCCCTTTTCCACCGCCATTTTCTTCGGTTCTTCCTTGAGATCGGTGTACATGAATATCTGCGCGACCATCAGAACAACCAGCAGCGGAATCTGGATCACGGCCTGCAGTTTGGCCTTCAGTGACCAGTTCTTGAACTTGAATTTCTCGTATCGTGAAGCCACTGCCGAGCCGCTCTGGTTGAGTTCGCGATACAGCGCTTCTGCTTCGGCGATCTGGGCGCGCGTCGGTGCGCGGCGCACCGACACATAGCCGATGATCTGGCCGCTCTCGATGACGGGTGAAACGGTGGCGCGCACCCAGTAATGGTCGCCATTCTTGCAGCGATTCTTCACCATGCCGCGCCAGGGGCGTTCCGACTTCAGCGTGTCCCACAGCCATTTAAACGTGGCAGGCGGCATGTCGGGGTGGCGCACAATGTTGTGGCTCCTGCCGACCAGTTCCTCACGCGGATAGCCCGCAACCTCGCAGAACTTGTCGTTGGTATAAGTGATGATGCCCTTGGTATCGGTCTTGGTAATCAGCACCGTGCCCGGTATCAGTATCACTTCCTTCTGCGAGACAAATGCATTCTTGTTCTGCATGATTTCAACCCCCTTTATTCATCCGCCCCGGCCATCACCATCTGCGGAAAGTTAGACCCTGAATCGGCTTGCCGCGCCATGCAACTCCTTCGCCAGTCCTTCCAGTCGCACGACATCCTCGCTGTTGGATCGCACTGCCGCATTGTTCTCTTCCGACATTTGCGCGATCTTTTCCACGTTGCGCGCGATCTCGGTGCTGGCCAGACTTTGCTCGCTGACCGATGCCGCAATATCGCTCACACCGTGGCTAGATTGGGCGACGGCTTCACCCGCCTCGGTCAATACAGCGGAGACGCGCCCGACCTGCTCCTGTGTCGCCTGCAAAGAACGCAAACCGGTTTGCACCACCACCTCAACTGAGGCGGATTGCTGATCCAGCGAGTTGGTCACCCGATCGATCTCGTTGGCCGCCTTGGCGGATTTTTCTGCCAGCTTGCGCACTTCGTCTGCCACCACCGCGAAACCTCGCCCCTGTTCGCCGGCGCGTGCCGCCTCGATCGCCGCATTCAGCGCGAGCAGGTTGGTCTGGTCGGCGATGTCTTTCACCTGCTGCGTCATGCCGGCAATGGCGTGCGTGCTGTCAACAAATTCTTTCACCGAGCCCGCGATCTGCTTGACCGCTTCCTGCACACGAGTGATCTCGCCGATCATTGCGGTGACGCTCTGGTTACCCTGCTCGGTTTGCTGCGCGCTCTTCTCGGATAGCTTGCGCACATCCTCGGTATTCGCTGCCACCGAATTGATACTCACGGTGATCTCTTCCACTGCCGCTGCCGTGGAAGCTGCCGCTTCACTTTGTGCCTGGGATCCCTGCGCGATTTGTGTTGAAGAGACGGATAATTGCGCTGCCGTGCTGGACACGGTGGCGGCACCCTCCAGCACCTGGCGGATGATGTTGGCAAAACCGTCAATCAGTGCGTTGAATGCTGTCGCGGCCTCGCCGATCTCATCCTTGCCATAGACCTTGACCCGTACACCCAGATTGCCATCCGCCGACATCCTGACCATGACCACACGCAGATCATCTACCGAGCGGTTGATACCGCGGACGACCGAGAATCCCAACGCGCCGCACAATGCCGCACCCAGCAAAAGCAGGATGATGGATACCAGACGCATGGTCTTATAACTGTCTTCGGAATCGATGTATAATTTTTCGGCTTCGCGCTTTTGCAGTTCAACCAACTGCTCCAGGAGCGGTTTCACCTCATAATACGAGGTGCGCACTTTATCCAAATGCAATTTCAATTGTGCAACATCTCCTTTCTGCATCAACTCCATGGCGGGTTTGAGCGCTTCTTCGTCATAGCGCTTGCGCACCTCCAGCATCTTTTCAGCCAATGCTTTTTCTTCGGGCGTCATGTAGCTGGCCATATACCCATCCACGTTCTTGCCAATCAGCGCGATGTTGTCTTCCACTTCCTTACGATATTTTTCTGCCTTCTCCGGATACAAAGTGGCATTGATAATCGCCACGCGGTTGTGCAGGACTCTTTCATTGGCCACGTTCAATTGATCCAGGGCGATCAGGCGGTCGCTATACATTGATTGCATCGAGTTATTCGTGTGGCTGGAGACGTACAGACCCATCCCGCCGACCACCGTTGCCAATACCAGCAACGAGACCATCAAAAATATCAGGCGCGTGCCAATTTTCATATCGTCCAACATCATCAACTCCTTTTTTAACGCCACCCTGCGGCCAGAATAAAGGTGGCTACGCTCTGCAGTTCCACCGTACATACAACCTCGTAAACCCCGCGCACATCCACCGGCCAACTGGAGAAACCAGTCCCACCAATTGCGCGCTCCCACTCCGATCCAACCTCATCCAGATTTTCTGGTTTGGTACTCTAGCGACACAAAACAAATTTTCTTTAGGTGAATAGTGCGGGAGATACCTGCCTGTTTGCGGGATTGAGTGGATTTTCCAGACAGAGAGAAACAGCCTCCCCAGTCTTGGCGACGGGGTGGGTCACCAAAAATATTTCCGCCCAAGAAAAATGGTGTGATACCCAAGTCCGGTTATGGTTTTGCTGCAAGACTACCGACTCCGCCGTCACACTTTGAATCGTGCTACCGATTCCTTGAGCACGCCGGACAACTGATCAAGTTGCAACGCTGTGTCGTTGTTTGTTCTGGCCGTAACGCTGTTCTCCTCGGCCATCTGTGCGATTTTCTCGATATTCGCCGCAACCTGGTGAATCGCCGCATCCTGTTCGCGTATTGCATCAACGATATTCTGCACATTGCTTGCCACTTCGCCCGAATCGTCACCGATGCTGCGTAGTGCGGTCTCCGTCCTGCCGACGAGCTCAAGGCTTTCCGTCACCTGGGTATTGGCCTGCTGCATCCCGGTGACGGTCTCGCCGACATGCGTTTGGATGCCGCCGATGAGCGAGGCGATCTCCGTGGTCGCATTCGAGGTGCGCTCCGCCAGTTTGCGCACTTCATCCGCTACCACCGCGAATCCCCTGCCCTGCTCGCCGGCGCGTGCCGCCTCTATCGCTGCATTCAATGCAAGCAGATTGGTCTGGTCCGCAACTTCACGGATAACCTGAATGATGCCGCCGATCTTCTTCGAACTTTGGTCGAGCCGCCCCACATTCGTATCCGACTGGCGAATGAGTGCGGCAATTCCGTTAACGTTTTGCACCGTCTCGTTCATGACGGCAAGCGTGCTTTCGATTCTGGCACGGGATTTCCCGACAATCTCGCCCGCATTGCGGGCATTGACGGCGGTCTCACTGACACTAACGGAGACCTCCTCAACGGCTGCGGCAACCGTTGAGGCAGCATCCGACTGTGCGGACGAACTCTTGTTGACCTGGCTGCTGGAAACAGCCAGTGCACTGGACGCGCCCGTAATGCCCTCGCTGGAGCGGGTGGCATCCAAAATGATGCCGCGGAACTTTTCCATCAGCCGATTGATCGCCTGCCCCACACGCACCGTTTCCAGTGTGCCCTCCTCTGGAATGTTGCGGGTAAAATCATCATGCGCAACCGCATACTCGGCCGAATCCACAACAGCCTTTAATGGCCGGTTCACGCTGCGTGCCACCCACACCGCCGCTGCCACGGCGATTGCGATTGCAAGCACCGCCAGTATCAGTTGCGACAGAAGAAGTGTGCGGCTGGTCGACAGCAAGTCATTGACGTCTGCATCGATATTTCTCGTAACCAGTTGTTCGACGTCATACAAGCCGTTGATCTTGTCGGTGATCCGCTTGAGCCAAACAGCCGGATCCACATTAAACCCGCCCTGTGCAGCTCGCTCGGCAACCACGGCACGCATGTGTTGCACATCATTTGCCGCATCGCCACCGAGGACTTTTTTGAGGGCATCCTTTTCCTGCTCGCTCGCCGAATCCATGAATGCATCCAGATAGGCTTCCTGCTTGTATATCCTGCTCAAGATGGCTCTGTATTGGGCAGGCTCAACCTTGTTGGAGACAAATATCGGCGCAGTCAATGCACGCTCCTGCCCTGCGTTTTCCTTGGCATTTGAGAAATTATGGTAGGTCAAAAGCTGTTTCGCGATTTCCGGGTCGCTGTTGTGCCCGGCTGCAGTACTCATCACCTCCAGGAGATAGCCGATGGTATCGGTGAAGAAAGCTGATGTTTCCGCAGCCGGAATGGAAAACTGATTGGCTTGCTCGCGCATCCCGGCCAATCCATCGAGCTTGTGCTGTGCTTCTTCGACGGCCTTCCTCAACCCCGGCATTGAACTGGTATCGATCCCTGACAGCAGCCGCTTGTAAGCCACAAGTTTGTCATCAGTTTGGGTGCGTGTACCCGGCAGCGTATCCGTGAATTTCCCGCCTTTGGACTGAACAAAACCGGCGGTATAGCCGCGCTCAGTCTGCATGGGGTGGATTAAATCGCCAGCCGCAACAGCCACCTCCATAATACTGCGCGCCTGAATTGCGCTTTGGTAACGGCCGAAGCTGTCCCAAATCAGCATACCGGAAGACAAAACCAGCGCCGTCACAGGTATCGCCGTCAACAGCACGAGCCGCTGCACTATTGTCGAATTTTTCATATCCCCTCTCGGTTGTATATTTTATTTTTGTAAAGGCTTCGCGTGTACATTGCCGGACGGCAACAATCCATAAAACCCAATCGGTATTCCCTCGCCATGATTTTCCATACACAAGTCTTTCTGGCTAATTACTCTAGCGGCACAAAACAAATTTTCTTTAGGAGAGCAGCGCAGGAGATGCCTGCCTGTTTGCAGGATTGAGTGGATTTTCCGGGCAAGCTAGCCATGGAATGGAAACCCAATGAGCCGCAAAGGAAATTGCCGGGACAACGCGCCGATGGAGAGATTCTTCGGCACGATAAAAACAGAAAATTTGCATCACTATCGCTCCGGGACTCGCGAGCAAGCCAAACAAGTCGCCTTTGAATACATCGAGGTGCTCTACAATCGCATCCGGCGGCACGCAAAGATCGGCAATCAGATTCCGCCTGAATTCGCCACCCGGTGTTACGCCACCACAGCAACATAAAAATGATGATCCCGTCCGCTAAATCAGACTCCGCACACTGTCAGGGAGCAGGTAAGTATCGGTGAAATATCCGGGAATTTTGATGACCGCCGGCATGATCCGCCAACACTTCGCAAGTCCATGGCAAGCGGTATGGGTTAAACCCTGAACCTGCTCACCGCCCCCTGCAACTCTCTGGCCAAGCCTTCCAGGCGCACGACATCCTCGCTGTTCGAGCGCACTGCCGCATTGTTCTCTTCCGACATTTGCGCGATCTTTTCCACGTTGCGCGCGATCTCGGTGCTGGCCAGACTTTGCTCGCTGACCGATGCCGCGATATCGCTGATCCCGTGGTTGGATTGCCTGACCGCATCACCCGTTCCGGCCAGCACCTCGGCAACATGCTCGACCTGCTCCTGTGTCGTCTGCAAAGACCGCAGCCCCGCCTGCACGGCAGCTTCAACCAGATCGGTCTTCTGGCCCAAAGAGTTGGTCACCTGATCGATCTCGTTGGCCGACTGGGCGGATTTTTCTGCCAGCTTGCGCACTTCGTCTGCCACCACCGCGAAGCCGCGCCCCTNNCCCTGTTCGCCGGCGCGTGCCGCTTCAATCGCCGCATTCAGCGCGAGCAGGTTGGTCTGGTCGGCAATATCTTTCACCTGCTGCGTCATACCGGCAATGGCGCGAGTGCTATCAACGAATTCATTGACTGACTGGGTGATCTGATTGACTGCTTCCTGCACAGCATCGATCTCGGCCATCATCACCGAGACGCTCTCGTTACCTTGTCTCGCTTGCTGCGCGCTCTTCTCGGATAGCTTGCGCACATCCTCGGTATTCGCTGCCACCGAATTGATACTCACGGTGATCTCTTCCACTGCCGCTGCCGTGGAAGCTGCCGCTTCACTTTGTGCCTGGGATCCCTGCGCGATTTGTGTTGAAGAGACGGATAATTGCGCTGCCGTGCTGGACACGGTGGCGGCACCCTCCAGCACCTGGCGGATGATGTTGGCAAAACCGTCAATCAGTGCGTTGAATGCTGTCGCGGTTTGGCCAATTTCATCCTCGCTGCGCACTTTCACCCGCACGGACAGATCGCCGCTCGCCTGCATCTGCAGCATGGCCTGCTGCAACTCATGTGTCGGTCGTGTAACAAAGCCGATCAGCCAGCCAATCAGGAAATACAACAGCACCTGCACCAATATCTGTGCACCCCACAGGATCGCGTTGGCCTTGGCAATCAGGGCATATTCTTCCGACATATCCAGCGTGATGCTCGCAGCACCGTTGACCGAGCCTTCCGGCACAGTGTGGCACATCAGGCAGTTTGTGCCGCGAAAATCCGACCGTGCGATAAAAGGCACCACCACGCGCAAGGTGCGCAGGTCGCCCCGCTGTTCAACCATTGATTGCTGCTTGCCGCTGGTCAATGCCAGACGATCAAACTCGTCCTGTGCCTGCTCGGCAGGCAACCCCGGCCCATATTGCTCGCTCACCGGCGTGTGACGCATGACGCGCAGGTTGACCACCTTGTCCGAAGCACCCATTTTTTCGACGTACAACTTGCGCTGGTCGGCGTCACTGATAATGCCGTTGAGCATCAGCATGTTCAGCCCGTTCAGCACACCATCGGCGGAGACTTCCGCTTTTTGCCGCGCCTCTTCCAGTACCCGTTCCTCAAACATGTTCAGCGCCACACGTTGCGCAAACAACATGATCGCCAGCAGAATGAGCTGGATCGGGATTTGCAGCTTGCTCTTCAGCGAAAGTTTTGCCCACCAGGTATTCATGCTCGACTCCTTTATTTGGTTCGCGTATTTTGTATCGGCAAAATCTTGCGAACCTTTAATGGGTATCAAAGCTGAGCGCGGGAGCCAGTTTGCTGATGACAATTTAGCATCACCGGCAAGCCGGCTTCTGCTTTACTGCGGCGAAGGATTCGCCGGCGGTGCCGGATCGGCGGGAAGGTCTGGCGGTGCGGCAGAAATCTCCACTCCCGAAGCCGCCACCACCCCGGATGCAGCCACTCCTGAAGCGCCCAATAACTCTTCCGGATTTCCGTTCTCGGCATCGATCTGTACCGTACCGCCATCCTGCCGCGCCGCCTCTTCCGCTTTCTTGTTCATCACGATGATGCTGATGCGCCGGTTGATCGGGTTCAGCGGATTCTCGTTATCGAACAGCACCGCCGAGGACAGACCCACCACACGCACGATTTTCTCATCACTCAAACCGCCCGCAATCAACTCGCGGCGCGAAGCGTTGGCACGATCTGCCGACAATTCCCAGTTGCTGTAACGCCCGCCCGCCGTGACATAAGGCTGTGCATCGGTGTGGCCGGACAGGCTGACCTTGTTCGGCATATCGTTCAGCATCTTGCCGATCTCATGCAGAATATCGCGCGTGTAGCTCTCCAGCTTGGCGCTGCCGCTCTGGAACATGGGGCGGTTTTTTTCATCCACGATCTGGACACGCAACCCTTCGGTGGTGAGATCGAGCAGGATCTGGCTCTTGAACTGCTCAAGCTTTTTGTTGTTCTCGATGGCGGCTTCGATATTCTTTTTCAGCTGCCGCAACTGCTCGATTTCCTTCTTTGCTTCCAGGCGTAAAAATTCCTGCCGCGCCGCTTTCAGATTGATAACCTTTTTCTCGGGCGGCAATTCGCCTTTTTTTACCTGGCCTTCGCTGCGGGTAAGATCCTGGCCGCCGCCCTTGATGATGCTGGAACTGTCGCCGCTGCCGGAGCCGCCCATCAGCGCCACCTTGAGCGGCGTCTTGAAGTATTCGGAAATGCCCTGCAGATCGCCCTTGGCGGTCGAACCCAGCAGCCACATGAGCAGGAAGAACGCCATCATCGCCGTGACAAAGTCGGCATATGCGATCTTCCATGCACCGCCGTGATGACCGCCCGCCACCTTCTTGATGCGCTTGATAACGATGGGGCGCTTGTTCTTGTCTTCGGCCATGATCGCGCGCTTAGCGTTTTTGTTTGACGTGCTCTTCCAGTTCAGCGAAGCCCGGCCGCTCGGTCGAGTTCAACACCTTGCGCCCGAACTCGACTGCCATTGCCGGCGCATAGCCGTTCAGGTTCGCCAGCAATACCACCTTGACTGCCTGGAACATCTTGCTTCCTTCCTCTGCCTTTTGTTCCAACAGGCTGGCCAACGGCCCGACAAAACCGTAGGCCAGCAAAATGCCGAGGAAAGTGCCCACCAGCGCATGTGCGATCAGCATGCCCAGCTCGGCCGGGGGAACACCCACCGATTCCATGGTATGCACCACACCCATCACCGCCGCCACGATACCGAAAGCCGGCATCCCGTCTGCCAATTTGGCCAGGACATGCGAGGAAACCATGGATTCATGGTGGTGCGTTTCGATCTCGACATCCATCAGATTCTCGATCTCCATCGCGTTCAAATTACCGCTCACCATGATGCGCAGATAATCGGTGATGAATTCAACCACGTGGTGGTCGGACAATATTTTTGGATATTTGGCGAAGATCGGGCTCTCTTCCGGCTTCTCGACGTCACCCTCGATCGACATCATGCCTTCCTTGCGCACCTTGCCCAGCAATTCGTACATGAGCGCCATCAGCTCCATGTAAGTGTCTTTGTTGTATTTCGATCCCTTGAGCAGGGATGGCAGATCTTTGAAAGTGGCCTTGATTGCTTTCATGTTGTTGCCGACGAAGAACGCACCCAGCGCGCCACCACCGATCATCAGCAATTCCAGCGGTTGCCACAGTGCGCCCAAATGGCCGCCGGCCAAGGCAAAACCGCCGAACACCGACCCTATCACCACAACGTATCCAATGATGACCAGCATGGTTACCCCTCACCCATTTCGTTTCAATTACGCCACATGCTAACAGCGGTTACTTTATGCCATTCATGGAACAACCCGACATTTCGCCAACTGTTCCCGCTTTGCGCGGGGCGGTCGCACATAAAAAACTACTGAAGCTCACCAGTAGTAGCGGCATCGTTCCAAAAAACTTTAGCAAACGCGCGGGAATTGGGTTATGTGGGTCGGGTTTGAGCGTGTGTTGTTGGGGCTTTAGCCCCGTACACCCAAAGGGTGCGAGAACCTCTTCGAGGCAACCACGGCCTGCCCCTTGCGGGTGCAACCCGACAGTTTTGCTTTTTGTCACAACACCCCGTCGGGATGAATCCCGACCCACAAAACCCACCACGCCCCCTGTGGGTCGGGTTTTAACCCGACGGTTTTGACTTTGATCAAGACACCCCGCCGGGATGAATCCCGACCCACAAAACCCACCGTGCTCCCTGTTGGGTGGCTTTTAACCCAACACAGTTGTTGCATTTTCCAACTGCCTGGATTTTTTTGTCTTGCCCGCACGTGACGGCGGCTTGCAGATGCCGCAGGTGTAGGTGTCACACAACTCGTGCGTATGCACCACGAACTGCCCGCCGCACTCATGGCAAGTGGTGAGCTGCATCATGTCTGCATCGAAGAAACGAATCAGAAACCAGGCGCGGGTAATGCTCAAGGTTGGCTCATCACCCACTTCAGCCTGCTCCAGATAGAGGTGATAACTCTTAATCAACGCCTCAACTCCTGACACACCCGCATGCTTCAGCATGAACTGGTGAATTCCCATGAACAGCGAAGAATGAATATTGGCCGACCAACTCATGAACCAGTCGGTGGAATAAGGCAGCATGCCTTTGGAGGGCGACTCGCCCTTCACCTCCTTGTACAGCTTGAGCAAGCGCTCGCGGCTCAGATGCGTTTCTTCCTGCAACAACTGCAGGCGCGCACCCAAATTGATCAGCTCCACCGCAATCTGAATCTCGCGCGCTTCGTTCACCACACTTTTGTTGCGCATGCCTTCTCTCCCTGTCCTGTAGGTCGGGTTTTAACCCGACAGCTATCCGTGAAACACCTGCTGCGTCGGGTTGCCTCGAAGAGGTTCTTGCACCCTTTGGGTGAAATCCGACCTACGCAGCCAGCGCCTCGACCGGTTGCCCTGCCATCAGGATGGTGGAATGCGCCTTCGACATCATGCGATCCTTGTTGTAATCGGTGATCATGTTGAGCAGCAAGCGCTCATCAAACCGGAAACGGCACAGCAGCATATTGGAGGCTGCCATCTTCAACAGCTGCGCCGGAGACAACCCGGCGATCAATTCAGCCAGTTCTTCGCTCACACCCAGACGGAATATTGCGCTCGCCTTGTCGTTGCGGATCATCTGCTGCGCCAGCATCATGTAAGAAAGATTGGTTTCGCGGATTTCTTCGTGCACTTGGATTGTATTCATCATGATCCCCCTCAAGAATGATGTCTTAATTCGACGATCGCATTCTGCGAGGGTGAGGCACAGAAAAAAATCGGAGCTATTCCGATTTTCGCCTAGGAATGTCCTCCATTTCGCAACTAGGAAAGTTTCCTACAAAAAAACGACCACCCCCGCCTGGCTGATGGTCCGGGCGGAGGTGGTTATGTGTATGTGACATGCCGCGAGGAGGAGGCAACATGATGCACGCCAAGGTTAGCGGCAGCATTTTCAAAAACTTTAGGGGAAAGTTGAAAAAATTTCCGAACTCTGCGGAAAGAAATCAGCTCAACATTTCCACCTCATTCAACCAGGAAAAGATTTATCCACAAAAATCACGAACAACACGGGCAAATTCAGCAGGCTACACAAGTAGCGCAATTTGATCGGAGATCATGTAAAGCAACAACGACCCGCTGTTTATTTTGTGCCTTTCGGGGACATGTCGCTGTTTTTAGGATCAACCAGTTTCTCGCAACCCTTGTTTGCCACCTTGCAGGTCAACTCGTAATCACGACGCGCCAAGTCGGGTCGTCCAAGTTGCTCATACGCCATCGCCCGGCCAAAATAGGGTCTGGGATTGACACCCATTTGCTTGCGCTGCGCAATGTCAATGGCCTGGGTGAAAGCCGCAGCGGACAGCGCCCATTCTCCTTTTTTGCCGTAGGCCGCACCCAAGTTATTGTGCGGAAAAGGCCAATCGGGGTGCAACTTCGCCGCGAGCATCAGATCTTCGATCGCGGCATCGTAATCATCCACCTTGATGAATTCACTCCCCCGGTTGTAATAAATGCGATACACACCCGGCAATTCAGGTTTGTCTTTCACCAGTTTCACCGCGTCATCCCACAGGATCAGCGGATGGGAAAATGAGGCCAGCCGGTCCATGGAGATCGGTATCATCGCCAGCGCCACCGCGCCCACCACGATGCCGGCCATATTCTTGTCCAGACGATCCAGCAACAGCGGCAACAATGCACAAGCGCCCACCGCCCACAGATAACTGCGGTACAGCACGAAGCTTTCCTGGATGCGGACGGTGGAAAATTCCGGCATAAACATCAGCCACGGGAACAGCAGCGCAAAACCCAACAGTCCCGCACGACCACGTTTGAACAACAACCACACTGCCAGCACGCCCCAGGCCAGAAACGCAAAAAATGCGGCCAGATAACCCGACCACAGCGAGGCCGCGAACGGCTCGCGCATATCCACCGACATCCAGTTCGGATTGGGGAACAGCCACAGCGCGGCATATTTGAAGAACAGCCAACTCTGGGTCAGCACGCTCAAAGGATGATTCAGGTCGCTACCGGATTCAACCAGCATGTCGGGCGCGTAGATCTCGTAGGCCGTGCCCAGCACGCCTTTCTTCGCCGCCACCACAAACAACGCCACCAATACCAAACCCGCAATCGGTGCCCAGCGCTGTTTCATCTTTTCACGCCAGTCCTCATGCAACAGGATGGTCAAGGCCAGCAGGATGGCCGGCAGCATGATCGCGTGTTCCTTGCTGAACACCGCCAGATAGTAGAACAACACACTTGCCCACAACCACGGCTTCGATTCACTTTCCTCACCGCGTAGCCAGGCCAGCATTGCCAACAAACTGAACAGCGTCGCCATCAGAATGGTGCGCTGTACCAGATAACCTGCCGCGTATACAACCACCGGATGCAAGGCGAACAACAGCGCCGCCGCGAAGGCCAAGGCGTCCGGCGACAGCTTCAACCCCGACTCCGTTTTTTGTGGGTCGGACTTTAGTCCGACATGTCGGACTAAAGTCCGACCCACAAACGCATCACCAACCGCCGCGAACAAGCGCGCCAGAAAGAAGAACAAAGCAACGGCAACTGCCGCATGCAACAACAGGTTCTCGATGCGGAAAGGCAGCATGTCGAGACCGAACAGCGCTTTGCCCCAAGCCAGCGTGGCATAGGGCAATGAGCGCAGTTCAAATAGAGAATAGCGATAATCATCCACCGGCTGATGTCCGGCATCATTCACCATGAAGAATGGCAAATCATCGAACACGATGGGATTCCACAGGAACTGCCCGTACAAGGCGGTGACTGCACACAGCAGCAGCAATACAAACCACACGCGTGATTTTTTCAACATGAGCACTTACCCCATAAAGCACAAAAGCCGGAAAACCCGGCTTTTGTGTTGGTACAAACTACAGCTTACTTACAGAACGTATCAGTCACGCAAGAACCACTGGAAGTCCAGCTCACACCAGCGGAGCCAACAGTCGGTGTCAGAGTGTAAACCAAGCCCTTGGTGGTATCAGTCTTGCCAGCCAATGCTGTAGTTGCAGCCACAGTGATCACACCAGCAGCAACCCGTTTGGCGCCAACCACCTTGGTACCGCTCACAGCAGTACCAGCAGAGCCATCGATACCGGTAGCTGCATCATCCGGCAGATTGGATGGGATGCCATTAGAACCGGCAGAACATTCAGCCGCCCATGTATCCGGGAAATCGGCGATACAGATTTCGACGGCAGTCTTCAGCGCAGCCGTGCCTTGCACCAGTTCAGTCGCTTTGGCTTTCTTGGTGTAGTCGCTGTAAGCGGGGATCGCCACAGCGGCCAGAATACCGATAATCGCAACCACGATCATCAGTTCGATCAGGGTAAAACCTTTTTGGATTTGCTTCATTGTCATTCTCCTTTGAGAGTTAAAACGTTGCCTTTGGCAGCCACAACACAACTGGACGAAGTTTTCGGATACGCTTGTGGCCACTTTCAGCCCTCTACGCACCACCGACTCCGTCGCACCGTGATCGGGCTAACGGCTACACACGAAGTGTGCGAACGGATAGTAGCAGGTTACGTGCCATCGGCAAATGCCGTGTGCCAGCGGGTTGCGCGGCTTGGCACTCACCCCGGACTGCCCAATTACGCACTTAATGTGACATTTTTTGTCAGTTACGGGATGTAACCCGGGATGCGTGTCTCATCCACTGCATCGATCTGCTCCGGTGCGAGAAACTGCTTGGCGTATTCCAGATAGACCTTTTCGCGGATGAAGGCGTCGAACAGGCCGGGATCTATGTGACCGTTCTCCTTGAAATACCCAAGTATCGTCAACGATTCGGTCAGGGTCTTGCCTTCCTTGTAGGGACGATCCTTGGCGGTGAGCGCCTCGAAGATGTCGGCGATACCCATCAACCTGGCCTGCACCGACATCTGCTCCCGCGTCAGTCCCTTGGGATAACCCTTGCCGTCCATGCGTTCATGGTGGCCGCCCGCATATTCCGGTACACGCTTGAGGTGCTTGGGCCAAGGCAGAGATTCCAGCATCTTGATGGTGACGACGATGTGGTGGTTGATGATTTCGCGCTCGGTAGCCGTGAGTGTGCCGGCACGGATGGTGAGGTTCTCCAGTTCATCCGCCGACAGGAAGTCTTCTTCCATACCCGCCGCGTTGCGCCACCGATAACGGGCGATGCGCTGCACGCGTTCGACATCGGCATCGGACATCTTCTCGCCGCCGATGTTGCAGTGACGCAGGAATTCGCGGTCTTCATCAAGCTGGCGGATCCGTGCTTCGTATTCGGCGCGGATTTTGATAGCGCCCTCTCCCGCGCTGTCGCGCTCCCCTCTTCCGCCTGCGGGAGAGGGGTTGGGGGAGAGGGCGCGCAACATATTGATTTCAGCATCGCGCTTGAGCACCTCGAAGCGGGTATCAATAAGCCGGATGCGGTCGAACAGGGTGTGCAGCTTAGTCGCCTTGTCCACCACATGCACCGGTGTGGTGATCTTGCCGCAGTCGTGCAACAGGCCGGCCATCTTCAGCTCATACCGATCGTGGTCGGTGAGTTTGAAGTTCTTGAGCGGACCCGTTTCGGTGCGGCTGGCCGCCTCGGCCAGCATCATGGTGAGCACCGGGACGCGCTCGCAATGGCCGCCGGTATAGGGCGATTTATCATCGATCGCGGTGTTGATAAGCTTGATGAAGGACTCGAATAACTCTTCCAGTTGCTGGATCAGGCGCCGGTTACTCAACGCAATGGCGGCTTGCGATGCCAGCGATTCCAGCAGCTTTTGGTCATCGCTGGAAAACTGGCGCACATTGTTCGCCTCGTCCAGCGCGTTGATGAGTTGCAGCACACCGATGACTTCGTGCTCGTGATCGCGCATCGGCACGGCCAGAAATGAGCGTGAGCGGTAGCCGGTTTTGGCGTCAAATTTCTTGGTGCCGGCAAAGTCGAAGCCCTTGGCGATGTAGGCATCCGGGATGTTCACCGTCTCTCCGCTCAAGGCCGCGTGACTGACCACCATGGCGTGGTTTGCCTGTCCGTCGCGGTATAACTGAACGGGGTAGAACGGGATGGGATTTCCGGAGGTCCCCCCCATGAAAATATCCAGAGAAAGGTTGTGCAGGATCTCAAAGGTGAGCACCTGCTTTTCGGGATCAACCAGATACAGCGTGCCCGCGTCGGCATTGGTGATCTTCATCGCCGCGCGCAGGATACTTTCCAATAGCTTGTCGATGTTGCGCTCGCTGGAAAGCGAGGCGCCGATGATATTCAGGTCATTCAGGCGATTGAGCAGGCCTTCCAGCGTGGCACGCTGGGCCTGCTCCTGTGCCATGTAGGCTTTGGCCTTGGTGGTGTCCATGACAATTCCCTGTGAATCCCTGTGGGTCGGGTTTTAACCCGACAAGCTTTGTAACGCCCATTGTCGGACTGAAGTCCGACCCACAAACCCGACCGCACCGCGTCAGGGCTGCGGTTCCGACCCACAAACCCGCTTTACTTGATGCACACCGCGCGCACTTGCTGGATGTCGGTGATGCCGCTCAATACTTTTTCGATACCGTCCTGCTTCAGGGTGCGCATGCCTTCGTCGAGCGCGATGGCAAACAGCTCTGCGACGCGCGCATGCTCCTGGATCGCCTTTTTCACCGGATCGGTACCGATCAATAATTCGTGCAGGCCCACACGGCCGGCATAGCCGGTGTTGGTGCATTTTTCACAGCCGACCTTTTCATACAACGTGATCTGCCCCTTGTCATCACCAAACAGCTTGATCCATTCCGCGTACTGCTCTTTCATGGCCGCGTTCATATCTTTTTTCCATCTTTCTGTGTTCTTCATTTCTTCCGCATATTCGGCAAGCAGGGTCTTGATTTCTTCCTGCGTGGCAATGTGCGGTTTCTTGCAATGCTTGCACAGCCGTTTTGCCAAACGTTGCGCCAGAATACCAAGCAGCGCATCGGCAAAGTTGAACGGGTCCATACCCATGTCGAGCAGGCGGATGATGGATTCGGGCGCGCTATTGGTGTGCAGGGTGGCAAATACCAAGTGACCGGTAAGTGAAGCCTCGATACCGGTGGCAACCGTTTCCTTGTCGCGCATTTCACCGACCATGATCACGTCCGGGTCNNACCTGGCGCAGGCCCTTCTGCGTGATTTCGACCGGGTCTTCGGCAGTCCAGATCTTGGTGTCGACCGTATTCAGATAGCCCAGCACCGAATGCAGCGTCGTGGTCTTGCCGGAACCGGTCGGGCCGCACACGAAGAACAGGCCATAGGGCTTTGAAACGGTCTTCTTGATCAATTCCAGATTGCGCTCGGAAAAGCCCATCTTGTCCAGCGGGATGGGTTCACCCGATGCCAAAATACGCATCACCACATCTTCCACCCCGCCCTGTGTGGGGATGGTCGCCACGCGCAGTTCGATATCGACCGGCCCGAATTTCTTGAATTTGATCTTGCCGTCCTGCGGCCGGCGCTTCTCGGAAATATCAAGGTCGCACATGATCTTGAGACGTGTCACCAGCGCATTGCGATAGGTGGAAGGAATCTCGATGTAGCTCAACAGGGAACCGTCCTTGCGCAAGCGGATCCCGGTCTTGCCTTTGCCCGGCAGGGGTTCGATGTGAATATCGGACGCCCCCATCTTGTAGGCGTCGAGAATGATCTTGTTGACCAGCTTGACCAGTTCGTTGTCTGCTGCCGCATTCAGATCGTCCTGGTTGATGCCACCGCCCGACTCTTCATCCTCTTCACCGCCGAGAGAGGTGAGCAGGTCATCCATCGATTCGGCAGAGTCGCCAAAACTGCCGGTGATGTCACCGACCGAACTGTGTCCCCCATAGAAGGCGTCCAGTGTGGATTTGAATTCGCGCTGGGTGCAGACTTTGTAGATCAGCCGGTTCTTGGGGAAGATGTTGTTGACCACGCGCGACGCCTGAATCCGCTCGGGATCGGTGGTGAGAATAACCAATCCTTCCGGTGTTTCGTCGATGGGTAGCCAATGGCTGCTTTCCACATATTCGCGGCGCAGGTTGCGCAACAGATCGCCGGGTTTGAGCCGGTCCGACTTGAACGGCTCGTAGGGAACGTTGAAGTACTTCGACAGCGCCGCGCCCAGCGCATCGAGTTTGATCCCGAATTCGTCGATCAGCACATTCTCGATGTCGATCCCTTTGCGGCGCGCGGTACGGGTCGCCAGTTCGAACTCCGCCGCCGACATGACTGCATCCGCCACCAGATAGTCGTATTTGGTCTTGATTGCGCCGCTTTGCTGCTGGCGCTGGCGCAAGGCAATGGCAAGCGTCTGCGCCAGCTCCTTCACACCCTCTTCCACCGCCTCGGGGAAGGGCTGGCCCGCTTTGTTGTTGATGACCTGCATCACCCCGACCAGCTCGCCCGACTCGTCCACAACCGGCGCAACCAACATCTGTTTGGTGCGGTAGCCGGTGCGCTTGTCCACGTCCTGCAAGAAACGCAGTGTGCCGCTGTGTGACGCCAGCTCCTGCACGTCATAAACATCCTTGATGTTGAGCAGCTTCTTGTGCGCCGCGCTGAAGCCGGCAATGCTTTGTTCGGCAATGGGTAGCTTGAGGTCTTTGAATGAATTCAGCCCGGTCTTGACCTTGGATACCAGCGAGGCCTTATCCTCACCCACCACATAAATGGTGAGCCTGTCGGCATTGAACAGGGCACAAATATCCTTGCTGACATCGAGCATGATTTCATCGATGTTGCTCGTCGCATGAATTTTGTTGGTAACTTGATTGAGATTGCGGGTGAATTCCAGACGCGCACCCATCTCATTGGCATTACCCTGCAGTGGACTATTCATTTATTCTCCCTCGCCTACTGTTGCGATACTCGCGGTACCGACCACAGTCCATTTTCCAGTACGTAAACGTCATATCCCGCCTGCGCCAGAATGAACGCGGCAGCCGCACTGCGCCGACCGCTCTGGCAATAGGCGATGTAGCTCACCGTGCGACTGAGCACACCGATCGCATTGCGGATATCGTTGAGCGGCACGTTGATCGCGCCCGGCAATTTGTCGTAGCGGTATTCCGGTGGATGGCGTACATCCAGCCATACCGCGCCCTGCTTCACCTTTTCTTTTGCTTCGGCAAAACTGATGTGATGCAGCAAAGGTTCTCTCATCAGCTCGAGGAAGTCCTGCTTTTTCATGCGCAGCAGCACCCCGTTGCTTTTCATGGTGACCGTGGCATTGCGTCTGGCATCCGAGATCAGCGCTTCTTCGCCAAACACATCTCCCGCCTTCAGCTCGGCCAGCAGGAGATTGGCACCACCCACCAGACGGGTGACCTGGGCGCGCCCGCTCTCGATCAGGTAGTAGTAATCACCCTCTTCGCCCTCGCGCACGATCACATCTTTGTCCCACACCGCGATCGCCTCGACACGATTGAGCAGCTTGCCGATGTTCGCCGGCGGCAGATGCGCAAACGGGCCGTGATTCAGGTTCTCCGCGCTGAACATGCCGGAATTCAGCAGTCGCCTGACCGCCGCCTCGCTCCCGCCCTTATCGGTCTTTGGCTTGATATCGTCGTGGCTGGCGAACTGGTCCCAGGTCACCATGCGATCCAGCAAGTCGTCATCGACGCGCAACAGCTGCACCCGGCTCAATGCGCTGGCAGCAACGATATCCGGCTGGCGCTTGCCGATCGGATGGCGCGCCCACTCGGAGTCGGCACGCATTGTGACCCTGTTGCCATCGGCATAAGTCAGCTCCAGTTCGCCGCGCACCAGATAGACCGACTGCCCGAGCAGAGGGTGATTCTGGAACGGGTCCTGCCCGGGCACGACATTCTCGATGTGGCAGTAGTCAAGCAGTTCGCGCAGGCGCGCCGGGCTGAAGCTGGAGATTGGCTCCAACGCGGCAAGTACTCTGATATCCAGTGTGTCATTCATGATTTTCAAAAATCAAACTCTTGTCCGTTTTGCAATATTTTCGGGTTAACGTGGCGTATGAGCTCGCCAATCTCGTGCATGGTCAGCTCCACTTCGCCCGGCTTCAAGTGCGTAATATATATCTCCGGCTGCAATTTAAGCTTGGCCAGTTCCTCTGCCAACAGGCTCGGGCACAGGTGTTTGGATAAAATGGCCAGCTCTTTTTCGGCATCGCAAAATGCCGTCTCCACAATCAGATAGCGCAGATTGCCGATACGGTTGACTGCTTCCCACAAGGCATCACAGGTTGTGGTGTCACCGCTGAACACCAGACTCGCGGTACCGCTGTCGATGCAAAAACCAACCGCCGGCACGACGTGATTAACCGGCAACGGGGTCAGCTTGCGCCCGCCGAGATCGACCGTTTCCCCCAGCCTGATTTCCTCATAGCGCATCACCGGCTGCTGCAGATTGGGAATTTCGGTGAAATCCGGCCAGATCGCCCAGTTGAATATGTGTTGTTGCAAAATCTGCAAGGTTTCAGCCGTTGCATGAATAACGACGGGTTGGTCACGCATGAAACCCACGCTATCGATCAACAGCGGCAGACAGGCGATGTGATCAAGATGGGAGTGGGTGATGAATATATGGTCGATTATGCTCATCTCGGCCAGGCTCAATTCACCCAGCCCGGTTCCTGCATCAATCAGCACATCATGGTCGAGCAGGAGCGAGGTGGTGCGAAAATTGCCGCCGATCCCGCCGCTGCATCCGAGCACTTTGAGTTTCATTGCGCGTCACTCATTTCGTTTTAAAGATAAACACGCCGTCCCACTCCGCACCGGGCGGATTGGCGCGGTAATAAGCCACACGCTCCGCGTAGACCTGATATAGCTTGCTGGCCGGTGCCATGTTGTGCAGGCTCAACAGTTCGAGCTCCGCCTTGTCCCATTCCTGCTTGCGGTAAGAGCGCAACGCCTGGTGGAATAATTTGATTTCATCCAGCACTGCCTGTTCGACTTCACCCGCCAGTCCCAGCGGTTCAAAAATTGCCACCGGTTCGACCTTGCCTTTGACGCGCACCTTATCCACTTCGCGATAGACAAATTGCGGCGCCGCCTGTTTGGTCGTTTCGCCCACCATAATCTGCGCGCCATATTCCTTGGTGATGCCCTCGAGGCGCGAAGCGAGATTGACCGCATCGCCCATCACGGTATAGGCGATACGCACTTCGGAACCCATGTTTCCCACACTGACCCGCCCGGTATTGATGCCGACCCCGACATGAATCTCCGGCCAACCGCGCGCTTTAAAGTGCGGCTGCAACTCGGCAAGCGTGCGCTGCATCTTCAGGCCGGCAAGGATAGCATGCTGCGCATGCTGCGCATCCGCCAGCGGTGCGCCCCAGAACGCCATGATGCAGTCTCCCATGTACTTGTCGATGGTGCCGCGTTGCTCGTAGATGATGCGCGACAGCGGGGTGAGGAACTCGTTCATCAGCTCTGACAATTCCTTCGGCTCCAGCCCTTCCGAAATGGTGGTGAAACCGCGGACATCGGAAAAAAGGATGCTCATTTCGCGACTGTCGCCTTCCATGGAGACACTTTCGGGGTGCTTCGCCATCTCATCCACCAGTTCACCCGGCACATATTGTCCGAACAGCCCGGTGATCTGCTTCTTGGCACGCGACTCGACAAAATAACCAAACGTCATGTTCAATCCGAACAGTACGAGGATCAACAGCAATCCGCCTGCCAGTGGCATCGCCAGATCGGCGTAATCCCACAGGATGCGGTTGAGTACCACGTCCGCAGTCAACGCCCCCAGCGTGAGCAGCATGCCGCGTACCGGGGTCAGCAACGGCAGGATCAAACTCAAAGCCATGCCGGCCAGCAGCAGCAGCACCACATTCGCCCCGACCATGTAGGGCGGGCTCTGTTTGAGTTTTTGACTGAGAATGCCGCTGATCATACTGGCATGCACTTCCACCCCGGGATAAACCTCGCCCACCGGGGTGCTGCGCATATCCATCAAACCGGGGGCTGATGTCCCCACCAGCACGATCTTGTTCTGCAATTCCGCAAGTGGAACCCGGTGGTGCAACACGTCGGTAACCGAAATGTATTTGAATGTGCCCCGCCGGCCACGGTAGGGCACCAGCGTGCTGACCTGATCATCCACCGGAATGATCAGGCTCCCCTGCTCCGCTTCCAGCACCAGCCACTCCAGACCGCCGTAGTCCTTGCTTTGTGAATCGGCAAATCCCGGCGTCAGTCGCGGCCAGCCCAGCACGCTACGCACTACTGCCAGCGACAGCGATTCATAGTAGGCGCCGTCATGCTGGACCACCATCGGGACACGGCGCACGATGCCATCAAAATCCACCAGCGGGTTGAAATGCCCTGCCGTGGCCGCGCTGGCTTGCAATACCGGCAAGTTGGCACCGTAACTGTCCCATTGCACGAAGTTGACGGCGCGCCCCCTGAATGTTCCCGCTGCAAACACGGGGGGCGGCAGTGCGCCAGACTTGCTCGGTGGCATCCCTGTCTCGCTGTTGCTGAAGTAATAGCCAAGCACGATATTGCGCTGCTTCAGCTTCGCCGCAAACAAGGTGTCGTATTCCAGCGCCGGGCGAATCTGGTTCAACACGGACTGGAACTGTGCGACATCCTTGAATTGCTTGCGTCCGAGTTCCTGTAACACATGCAGGCCGGAGCTGGTGTCCGGCTCGGCAAACACCACGTCAAAGCCTACCGTCACCACACCATAATGATCGAACAGGTCTTCCGTCAGCGCGGCCAGTTTGTCGCGCCCCCAAGGCCAGCGCCCCTCCTGTTTCAGGCTTTTCTCATCGATATCAAGAATGACAATGCGGTCATCCGAGCTGTGGGGCAGGGACAACAACATGCGGTAATCATAGAGCTTGGCATCAAAGAATTGCACGAAGCCCAGCCGGTAGAAGCCGGCGGCATCGCCCAGAAAGAGCAACATTGCCAACAAGCCCAAGCCAATCAACAACGCATGCTTCTTCATTGATCGCCCCCTTCAGCAGCTTGTTCGACTTGGCGGTACATCAGGCCGATCCTTGCTCAAGCCTTGAGGTAGAACTCCATCTTGATACCGGCGAGCTCAATCACGTCATGATCATTCAGTTGATGGGGTTGCTCTCCAATGGTTGATCCGTTCACCAGCGGAAAACTGCCGCCTTCGACGTGGGTAATGAAATAGCCGTGCGGACGACGTGCCAACACTGCAACCTGCACCCCCGGCTTGCCCAGTGTGGTGAGATTCTTGATTAGCTCCAGTTCTTTGCCCAGATTCGGCCCATTCAGGATCTGGATCACGGCAATCGGTGCCGCTGGTGCAGCCGCCGCAGGTGCTGCCTGTGGAACGTGCGGCCTGGTTTCAGCTCTGGGCGAGGTTGCATTGAATTGCGTGGTCGCTTCGTATTTCGCACTCTGCGCCCCTGTTGCGGCAGCAGATGGAGCAGATGATTTGACCGGCGCGCGCAACACCATGGTCTTCTCGAAGTCGGCGGCAGAGGTCTGGGTTGGTTGGTCGTTCAGGTATTTGAGCTTGTATTTTCCAATCTCGATCACGTCGTTATTTTGCAGAAAATGCTTCAATGTCGGCGTGCCGTTGACCAGCGACCCGTTGGTGCTGTTCAGATCCTCAAAGAAAGAGTCATTGAGAATGGTGATCACGGCGGCGTGCTCGCTGCTCACGGCCAGATTGTCGATGGCGATATCATTGTGCGGTTTGCGCCCGATGGTGATGCGCTCCTTGTTCAGCGCGTATTCCTTGATCACCACACCGTCCATGCTCAATATAAGTTTTGCCGGCATTTTGTATTCCCCGTAATAACGCTAATTAATTCCTGAACCAGGATGTCAGTTTCGTCCACCAGCCGCTTGGCGCAGGATAGCTCGCCCTGACCTTCACCAGAATGACCGAGACATTGTCGCGGCCGCCGTTGTCATTCGCCTGTTCGATCAGCTGATTGACCGCGAGCGCAAGATTGCCCTGCAACATCTGCAATGTCGCGCCAATGTCCTCATCCTCCACCATATCGTTCAGCCCATCCGAGCAGAACAGATAGATGTCTCCAACCTCCACATCGTACACGTGCACTTCCGGCTCGACGTCGGCATCGATACCGACCGCGCGCGTCACCAGGTTCTTGTTCTGCGACAGGCGCGCGAGCTCCTTGCTGAGCACCCCGCTGTCTATTTGCTCCTGCAACAGGGAGTGGTCGCGTGTGACGGTTTCGAAAGTTTCACCGCGCAGACGGTACAGCCGCGAATCACCCACATGCACCACCGCCACCCGGTTGTCGTAGAACAGGCCCGCAACGATGGTGGTGCCCATGCCCGCATACTGCGGCTGGCTTTGGGCGGCATTATAAATGGACAGGTTTGCCTTCCTCACATTGTCACGCAGCAGCGCAACACCAACCTCTTCCTGTGATCCGGCCACTTTCTGTTCCGGACGCGCCCCGTCAAGGTGGTGCCGAATCTCGCTTGACAGCACCGACACGGCAATACCGCTGGCGACTTCACCCGCGTTATATCCGCCCATGCCATCCGCCAGCACCGCCAGCCCGTAGTCCGCGTCAAAAGTAATGCTGTCCTCGTTGTGGGAACGCACCATGCCGGGATTCGTTTGGCCAACGATCTCCAATGCTTCATTCACGTTCACTTGGCATTTCCCCTTTTATTGCAACGTGGACGCGCATTGGCGTATCGCTTCCGCCATCGCCGCGCCACTCTCAAAACGTTCTTCCACTTTTTTCGCCAGCGCCTTCTGAATGATAGCCGCCACACACGGGGGCAGATCCTGTTTGATGCTCAAGATATCAACAGGCGGTTCATTCGCGATCCTGAACATCAGTTGCGCCATGGAATCACCTGTGAAAGGAAGCTTACCACAGGCCAATTGGTACAAACTCACCCCGAGCGAGAACAGGTCGGAGTGGCCTTCGATTTTGGCACCGGACAATTGCTCGGGCGACATGTAGGAAGGCGTGCCCAACACCATGCCGGTTTTGGTCTTGGAAGAATCGGTGATGCGCGCAATACCGAAATCGGTAACTTTGACCGTATCCGTTTCCGGGTCGTACATGATGTTGGCCGGCTTGATGTCCCGATGCACCACATTCGAACTGTGCGCATAGCCGAGCGCATCCGCCACCCGCGCCATAATGGAAAGCACCTTGGGCAAGGGCAACAAGTTATCTTCTTTGGTGTAAGGCACCAGATCTTTGCCTTTGAGGAACTCCATCGCTATATAGGCCAGATCGTGTTCCTCGCCCGCATCGTACATGGTGACGATGTTGGGGTGATTCAGCCGCCCCGCCGTTTCCGCCTCGCGGAAGAAGCGCGCCTTCACATCCTCCAGTTCATCCGCTTCGAACTCCTGCGACAAAGCCATGGTCTTGATTGCCACAATACGGCTGATTTTCGGGTCTTTGCCCAGATAGACCACGCCCATCGCGCCTTTGCCCAGCTCCTTTTCGATCTCGTAACGGCCCAGCATCGGCTTGGAAAGCCCCGGCCGATCCAGTTTCATCGTGCTGTCGTTGCTGCGCCCGGAACTGCCGCCGAGAATCACGGTTTCGGACATGGCTTTGGATTGCACAATACGCGCCTCCAGATCACGGAATTTTGGATTGTGCCCGGCCATGTATTTGAACACCGACTCGGCCTTGTTGAACTGCCGCTTGCGCTCGAAATCCAGCCCAAGGTTGTAGAGCACATCCATCAGGCTGTCATCCAGCGGCACTTTGCGCAACTTGTCGAATGCCATGTCCAGCTGCCCCTGCCCCTGAAAAGCCAGACCCAGCATGCGGTTGCTTTCTGCCGAGTTGGCATCGGATAGCTCCTTGCCTTTTTCTGTCAGCAGGAAACGCTTGGTGGTCAGCAGCAAATGGCCGGCCAGCAACAGGGCGGCCGGCAGCATCAACTGCAGCCACATCGCCTGCATCGTCATCAGCACAAAATGGGCGGACAACAGCACCACAAACAGCACGCCCGTGAGCGTTGCGCCGAGTCCTGCGCCCAGGCGCGGCAGCAGCAGGATCAGGTACAGCGCGATCAGCAGGAAAGTGCCAAGTTCCGCCCACCCCGACCAGATCGGGGTGACAAAGAAATCCTGCTTGAGGATGCTGGAGACTGAATGCGCCAGGGTCAGCACCGGCGGCGTCACCGCCGATACTGGCGTGACTTGCGCCGAACCGACACCGGCTGCGGTGGCGCCGATCAGCACGATCTTGTCGCGATATTTCTCTGCCGGAATCTTGCCGGTGATCACATCGTAGAACGAGTCCACCTGAAAAGCCGGGCGCCCATCGCGGTCGGCATAGAAGAAGGTGTTCATGCGCAACGCCGGATCGGTGGCGATGTGCAAATTGCCCAAGCGAACACCCTCGCCCAGCGTCACTTGAATATCCTTCGCTTCCAGATTCAGGCTCTTCGCCGCGAGCATCAACGACAACGAGGGGTAATACTGATCGTAGTAGGAAATCACCAAAGGCTCGGTGCGCACGCCACCATCCACGTCCGGTGTGGCATTCAGGTGCCCCATGGCCACCGCCTGCTGCCCCAGCAATGGAATCGGCACCAAAGCGTTCAGGGCGGGGATCGGCGCGACCGCTTCCGCGCCGGCCTGCACGTTCGGCAGGGCATTCTTCAAAACATAGTCCGGCAACGCCTTGTCAGGATTCCCTTGCGGTTCGCCCAATTCGAAATACAGCCCCAGCAGCACGTTGTTGATCTTGCCCATGCTGTCGGCCATCTTCTGGTCGTTATCCAGATGTTGCAGGGCTTCCTGCATCAAGCTTTGCAGTTCATGCCACTGTTCGGGATGGGTCTGCGCCAGATTGGTCTGCTCAAGGACGGCGGCGATATTCAGGATGTAATCCAGGCCGGCATCGACCTGCGGCTCGAAAAACAGGGCGGTCTGGCCAACGACTTTGACGTGTCCCTCGGCGAGGATGTCCAGCAACTTGGCCTGGATCTCGCGCGGCCACGGCCAGCGTCCCAGGTTGGCGATGCTCTGGTCGTCGATGGCAATGATGGCGATACGATCGCTGGGTTGGCGCGATGAAGCCAGTACCCCCCAGTCATATGCCTTGCGCTCCAGGCTCTGGATCAGATCGGTGTTGGCGCCAAAGAAGAAAAACACCGCCAGCACGGCGGCAAAGAACCAGTCTGCTTTCCAGAATGACGTTTTTTTCATGGCAACCCTGACCGTTTGTTAATTTTCTTTGAAGTTACGGGCAGATACTAAAACAATTTGCAACGTCAATCCATACCTGATTGATTTATCGATGCTTTGAGCGCATCAGCGCACAACCATGACGGGCACAGCGGATAAACGCAGAACCCGCTCGGCAACCGAACCGAGCAGCCATTGCGTCAATCCCTCTTTGCCTTGCGCACCCATGATAATGAGGGATGCTTCCTGCGCGGCGGCATATTGCAGGATCGCCTCAGCCGGCCGCCCGATACTGATGTGATATTGGTAAGACAGTTGCGCGGAATCGAGCACGGCACGCGCACTTTGTAATGCCTGCATTCCTTGTTCCAGCTGGTAATCATCAACCACCTGCTGGTCGAACAGCAGTTTTACATTGAGTGTCGCCACGCTCCATTGCACATTGAGCAACAGCAATCGGGGAGATTGCTTCATCGTGGTCGCAAGGGAAACCGCCTGCTGGACCGCATGCAGGGAATGTTCTGAACCATCCACCGGAATTAGCCACTTCATATTCTTCCCCCTTCATTTTTTAGATGAGACATCAACCTCGACATGCGCCAAATCTCTGACCGTAACCAGGCCGGCACGGCGGCGCGCAATCGTCTGACCAACCAGCAGCACCAGCAAGGCGCACACGCCGGGGACGACCCAGTGCAGATAATGGCGCGCCTCAAGCAAGTCTTTGAACAACACCTCGCTGACCAGCATCTCGCCTGCAACATAGCCCAGCAGGGCGCCGCCCGCATAAATGATGAATGGATAGCGGTCGATCAGCTTGAGTACCAACTGGCTACTCCAGGCAATCATCGGGATGCTGACCAGCAATCCGAACACCAGCAACCATACGTTACCCTTGGCCGCCGCCGCCACACCCAGTACATTGTCCAAGCTCATCACAAAGTCGGCGATGATGATGGTTTTTATCGCTCCCCACAGATGCGCCTCGGCCTTGATGCTGCCCTCGCCGTGCGCCTCATGTTCCGGCAGGATCAGCTTGATGCCGATCCACAACAACAATAATGCACCGATGACTTTCAGGTAAGGCAGGGACAGTAAACTGACCGCGAAAAAGGTGAGCATGATGCGCAGACCGATCGCGCCCCCCACGCCGTACATGATCCCCTTGCGACGCTGCGCCTCTGGCAAATTGCGGCACGCCAAAGCAATCACCACCGCGTTGTCGCCCGACAGCAACAGATCGATCATGATGATCTTGAACACATCCACCCAGAATTGGGGGGTTTGCATCATTTCCAGCATGTAATTCCTTTAGAGAAGGGGGAAGAGGGAAGGGTAACAGCAGCACGGAGGTTTTACCCTTCCCCCTTCTCCCTTTACCCTTCCCCTATTAGCCTTTCAATATCTGCTGCATCACACGCCCCATCTCCGCCGGATTGCGTGTGATGTGGATGCCGCACTCCTCCATCACCGCCAGTTTCTCATTGGCACCGCCCTGTCCGCCCGAGATGATCGCGCCCGCATGCCCCATGCGTTTGCCCGGCGGGGCGGTAACACCGGCGATGAAGCCGACCACCGGCTTCTTCATGTTGTCCTTGACCCAGAGCGCCGCCTCTTCTTCGTCGGAGCCGCCGATCTCGCCGATCATCACCACCGCATCGGTGTCCGGGTCGTCGTTGAACATGCGCATCACGTCGATGTGCTTGAGGCCGTTGACCGGGTCGCCCCCGATGCCCACGGCGCTCGACTGCCCCAGGCCCAGCGCGGTGAGCTGCCCCACCGCCTCGTAGGTGAGCGTGCCGNNCCGGCGATGAAGCCGACCACCGGCTTTTGCATATTGGCCTTGATCCAGCGCGCGCATTCCTCCTCGTCGCTGCCGCCGATCTCGCCCACCATGACCACCGCATCCGTCTCGGGATCGTCATTGAACATGCGCAACACATCGATATGCTTCAGGCCGTTGATCGGATCGCCGCCGATGCCCACGCACGAGGACTGCCCGTAACCCAGCGCGGTCAATTGACCGACCGCCTCGTAGGTCAAAGTACCGGAGCGCGATACCACGCCGATACGTCCTTTCTTGTGGATATGGCCCGGCATGATGCCGATCTTG
>DISA01000029.1:2774-2912 GCA_002421915.1 Gallionellaceae bacterium UBA6222 | reverse complement strand
CGACCGTCGCCAACGTGGTGCGCAAACTCGAAGAGCACGGTGCGATGGAATACACCATCGTGGTCGCTGCTACCGCTTCCGATTCCGCCGCGATGCAATTCCTGGCACCGTATGCCGGTTGCACCATGGGCGAATACT
>DISA01000029.1:2569-2707 GCA_002421915.1 Gallionellaceae bacterium UBA6222 | reverse complement strand
TGCACTCCCGTCTGCTGGAGCGCGCAGCCCGTGTGAACGCCGAGTACGTTGAAGCATTCACCAAGGGTGCCGTGAAAGGCAAGACCGGTTCTCTGACCGCATTGCCGATCATCGAAACACAGGCTGGTGACGTGTCCG
>DISA01000029.1:0-2522 GCA_002421915.1 Gallionellaceae bacterium UBA6222 | reverse complement strand
AGTCATCAAGAAGCTGGGTGGCGGTGTGCGTCTGGCACTGGCCCAGTATCGTGAATTAGCCGCGTTTGCACAGTTCGCTTCCGACCTGGACGAATCCACCCGCAAGCAACTGGAGCGCGGCCGTCTGGTGACCGAGCTGATGAAGCAGCTGCAATATTGCCCACTGTCCGTTTCCGAAATGGCCACTACGCTGTTCGCAGTGAATAAGGGCTACTTCGACGATGTGGCTGTACCCAAGGTGCTGGCTTTCGAAGCTGCTTTGCACGGTAGCCTGAAGTCCAAAAACAAGGAGCTAATGGACGCGATCGAGTCCTCCAAGGACTTGTCTGCTGATAACGAAAAGCTGTTGTCCGCAGCCATCGAATCGTTCAAGGCAACAGCTGTCTACTAAGGCGAGGTGAGTTATGGCGGGCAGTAAAGAGATTCGCACCAAGATCAAGAGTGTAGAAAATACGCGCAAGATCACCCGTGCGATGGAAATGGTGGCAGCGGCGAAAATGCGCAAAGCGCAGGAACGCATGCGTGCCGCGCGCCCCTATGCCGAGAAGATCCGCAATGTTGCCGCCCATTTGTCGCGCGCCAATCCGGAATACAAGCATGCATTCCTGGTGAAACGCGACAGCATCAAGAATGTCGGACTGATTATCGTTACTTCGGACAAGGGGTTGTGCGGTGGTTTGAACACCAACCTGCTGCGCCTGGCAGTGAACGAAATGAAAACTTGGCAGGGTGAAGGCAAGGGCCTGCTGGTTTGCCCGATCGGTAACAAAGGCTTCGGCTTCATGAACCGCATCGGTGCCAATGTCAAATCACACCTGACCGGGCTGGGTGACACGCCTCACGTCGAGAAATTGATCGGTGCCGTGAAAGCCATGCTGGATGCTTATGTCGCCGGCGAGATAGATGCAATCTATTTGAGCTACAACCACTTCGTGAACACCATGAAGCAGGAGCCGCGTGTGGAGCAAATGTTGCCGCTGAGCGGTGAACAGATGGGCACGAGCGAAGGCAGCTGGGACTACATCTACGAGCCTGATGCAAAGAAAGTTATCGACGAGCTGCTGCTGCGTTACATCGAATCGCTGGTGTATCAGGCAGTGGTTGAGAATATGGCCTCCGAGCAAAGCTCGCGTATGGTGGCGATGAAGGCCGCATCGGATAACGCCAAGAGCGTCATCGGCGAACTCAAGCTGGTATACAACAAAGCACGTCAGGCAGCGATCACGAAAGAAATTTCCGAGATTGTGGGCGGCGCAGCGGCGATCGGTTGATTGGCAAAGAATTCAGAATTAATTTAGACGGGGAATCTTAAAATGAGTCAAGGAAAGATTGTTCAGTGTATCGGTGCGGTGGTTGACATCGAATTTCCGCGCGACCAAATGCCCAAGGTGTATGAAGCCTTGACACTGGCCGATGCGGGCAACTCCACAGCGGAAGCCGGGCTGACCTTTGAAGTCGAGCAGCAACTGGGTGACGGCGTTGTGCGTACTATTGCCATGGGTTCGTCTGACGGTCTGCGTCGCGGAATGGCAGTCAATGCGACCGGTAAAGGCATTACAGTTCCGGTTGGTACCGGCACATTGGGCCGTATCATGGACGTGTTGGGTCGCCCGATTGACGAAGCTGGTGAAGTCAAATGCGAAGAGCGACGCGAGATTCACCAAAAGGCACCGAAGTTTGACGAACTGTCCCCTTCCGTTGACCTGCTGGAAACCGGGATCAAGGTGATCGATCTGGTTTGCCCGTTTGCCAAGGGCGGCAAGGTTGGCCTGTTCGGCGGTGCCGGTGTGGGCAAGACCGTGAATATGCTGGAACTGATCAACAACATCGCCAAGCAGCACAGCGGTCTGTCGGTGTTCGCCGGCGTGGGTGAGCGTACCCGCGAGGGTAACGACTTCTACCACGAAATGTCCGACGCGGGCGTAATCGACAAGGAAGACTTCAGCAAGTCCAAAGTTGCGATGGTGTTCGGCCAGATGAACGAGCCGCCCGGCAACCGTCTGCGCGTCGCGCTGACCGGCCTGACCATGGCCGAGGCCTTCCGCGACGAGGGCCGCGACATCCTGTTCTTCGTCGACAACATCTACCGCTACACNNTTCGTGGACAACATCTACCGCTACACACTGGCCGGAACCGAAGTGTCCGCGTTGCTGGGTCGTATGCCTTCCGCCGTGGGTTACCAACCGACACTGGCTGAGGAAATGGGCCGTCTGCAAGAGCGTATTACTTCAACCAAGGTTGGCTCGATTACTTCCATCCAAGCCGTTTACGTTCCTGCGGATGACTTGACCGACCCGTCTCCTGCAACGACCTTCTTGCACCTGGACTCCACCGTTGTGCTGTCGCGTGACATCGCCTCGCTGGGTATCTACCCGGCGGTTGATCCTCTTGATTCCACCTCCCGCCAGCTTGATCCGCTGGTCGTGGGCGAAGAGCACTACAGCGTGGCCCGCAGCGTGCAGCAAACATTGCAGCGCTACAAAGAATTGCGCGACATCATCGCGATTCTGGGTATGGACGA
>DISA01000094.1 GCA_002421915.1 Gallionellaceae bacterium UBA6222 | reverse complement strand
GATGTGCGGGCCGTGGTCGTAGAAGATCTCGGTGCACGGGCCGCAGGGACCGGTATCACCCATCATCCAGAAGTTGTCGGAAGCGTGGCGCGCGCCCTTGTTGTCGCCGATGCGGATCACGCGCTCGGCCGGTACGCCGACTTCCTTGGTCCAGATGTCGAAAGCCTCGTCATCCTCGGCATACACGGTGACGTAGAGTTTGTCCTTGGGTAGCTTGAATACGACGGTGAGCAGCTCCCACGCGTAATTGATGGCATCCCGTTTGAAGTAATCGCCGAAGCTGAAGTTGCCCAGCATTTCGAAAAAGGTGTGATGGCGTGCGGTGTAACCGACGTTCTCCAGATCATTGTGCTTGCCGCCGGCGCGCACACATTTCTGCGAAGAAGTGGCGCGGGTATAGGGACGCTTGTCGAAACCGAGGAACACATCCTTGAACTGGTNNCCGGCGTTGGTGAACAGCAGCGTCGGGTCTTCATGCGGCACCAGCGAACTGGATGAAACAACGGCATGCCCCTTGGAGGCGAAAAAATCCAGAAATTTCTGGCGAATTTCACTGCTTTTCATCTGGTCACCGATCTGCGCGATTGTTCAACAAATACACCGCCTCACGGGCGGTATCACGGCGCGAATCATACCATTTGACCGGCGGTTAGGGCATGGCGCATCAGTCCTCATCCGCCAGACTGACACCGGCGGATTTTAGAACCTTAAGAATGACCTCAATGGAAAAACCGCGTGATTGCAGAAAGCGAATTTGCCTGGCTTTTTCCCCGGCATCCCGCGGTTGGCTGCCAAACTTTCTTTGCCACACGCCGCGCGCGGCATCCAGTTCGGATTCCTTGAGTTGCGGTAACGCCCCGGTGATCAGATTTTCAGCGATACCTTTTTGACGGAGCTCGTACGCGATACGTTGAGTACCAAAACGATTGCGTTTGGCATGCACCAACTGCGCGGTGGCACGCGCGTCGGACAGCCAGTCGCGTTTTTCCAGCTCATCCAGCACGGCTCCAAGGTCTTCGCCTTCCTGCGTGTACGGCAGCAGCTTGCTGTGCAATTCGGCGCGGCTGTGTTCGCGCCGCGCCAGATAGCGCATGGCGCGAACACGCAGGGTTACTTCAGGCTTCTGCTTTGGCTTCACCGGCACCCACAGCCGTAATACCCAGCACCGCACGCACCTTGTTCTCGATCTCGACCGCAAGCGCCGGATTGCTCTTCAGAAATTCGCGTGCGTTATCCTTGCCCTGCCCGATCTTCTCGCCGTTGTAGGCATACCACGCGCCCGATTTTTCGACGATCTTGTTCTGCACGCCCAACTCGACGATCTCGCCCTCGCGCGAGATGCCTTCCCCGTACAGGATGTCGAAATGCGCTTCCTTGAACGGCGGCGCGACCTTGTTCTTCACCACTTTGACCCGCGTCTCGTTACCAATCACCTCATCGCCCTTTTTGATCGCGCCGGTGCGTCGGATGTCGAGGCGCACGGAAGCGTAAAACTTGAGTGCATTGCCGCCGGTGGTAGTTTCCGGGTTGCCAAACATGACGCCGATCTTCATCCGGATCTGGTTGATGAAAATGACCATGGTCTTGGAGCGATTGATGTTGGCGGTCAGCTTGCGCAGGGCCTGTGACATCAGGCGCGCATGCAAGCCCATCTGCGCGTCACCCATCTCGCCCTCGATCTCTGCTTTCGGCGTCAGCGCGGCGACGGAGTCCACCACCACAATATCGACAGAACCGGAGCGCACCAGCATATCGACGATCTCCAGTGCCTGTTCGCCGTTGTCCGGCTGCGAAATGAGCAGGTCTTCCACCTTCACGCCGAGCTTCTGCGCATACTGTGGATCAAGCGCGTGTTCCGCGTCGATAAAGGCCGCCGTGCCGCCCAGCTTTTGCATCTCCGCAATTACTTGCAGGGTGAGCGTGGTTTTCCCGGAGGATTCCGGGCCGTAGATTTCAATCACCCGGCCGCGCGGCAAGCCGCCGACGCCCAACGCAATATCCAGGCCCAGCGAACCGGTGGACACCACCTCAATATCCTTGATTACCGCACCTTCAGCCAGGCGCATGATCGAGCCTTTGCCGAATTGTTTTTCGATCTGGCTCAATGCTGCTGCAAGTGCCTTGCTTTTGTTGTCATCCATGATGTTCCCTTTCAAAAAATGGTGGCAGATTGTGGCACAGCAATTCGGAGTTGTACAGAACGTTCGTTCTTTTTTATTTCAGACGCTGGCGCTTCTCTGCTGCAATAGTTCCAACACCCCTTGCAGGGCAATACGTACCGCCTGCGCGCGCACTGCGGCGCGGTCACCGGATAATTGATGCAAGCGGGCAAACGTCGCGCCCTGCTTTATCCCCCAGGCAAACCAGACGGTGCCGACCGGTTTATCCGGAGTGCCACCACCCGGCCCCGCGATGCCGCTCACTGCCAGCGCCACCTGCGCCGCGCTGTGTTGCAATGCGCCGGCCACCATTGCACGTGCAGTCGCTTCCGATACCGCACCGTGCGCAACCAGGGTAGCCTCCGCCACACCCAGCATTTGTTGTTTTGACAGGTTTGAATAAGTAATAAAACCGCGATCGAACCACGCCGAACTCCCGGCGATACCGGTGATGGCCTGTGCCACCCCGCCGCCGGTACAGGATTCCGCCGTCACCAGCATCAAACCATGCGCCTTGAGCGCACCACCCACTTGCGCGGCCAGCACATCCATCACAACCCCCGTGCCAAGTCGCTCCGGATATCCGCCACCGCCTCCAGCCCGACCGCGATGCGGATCAGACCATCCGTGATACCTGCCGCCGCGCGTGCTTCGGGCGAGATGCGGGCGTGCGTTGTCGTTGCCGGATGGGTGATGGTGGTCTTGGTGTCGCCCAGATTGGCGGTGATGGACAACAGTCGCGTGTTGTCGATCACCTTCCATGCCGCCTCCCTGCCGCCCTTCACTTCGAATGCCACGATGCCGCCGCCGCTCTTTTGCTGCTTCATCGCCAGCGCATGTTGCGGATGCGACGGCAGGCCGGGATAGAGTACACGTGCCACGTTGGGCTGCTGTTCCAACCACTGCGCCAGTTGCAAAGCGTTGGCGCTGTGCGCGTCCATGCGCAACTTCAGCGTTTCCAGTCCTTTCAGGAACACCCACGCATTGAATGCGCTCATGGTCGGCCCGGTGGTGCGCAAAAAGCCGTATACCGGCTCCATCAGTTGCTTGCTACCCAGCACGGCACCACCCAGCACACGCCCTTGCCCGTCAATGTACTTGGTGGCGGAGTGGATCACGATATCCGCGCCGAATTCAAACGGTCGCTGCAGAATGGGCGTGCAGAAGCAGTTGTCCACCGCCAGCGGCGCACCACACTCTTTTGCAATGGCGGCGATGGCCGCGATATCGGAAATCTCAGTCAGCGGATTGGACGGCGTCTCCAGAAAGAACAGTTTGGTATTGGGACGCACCGCCGCCTGCCATTGCGCAACATCGGTGGCAGAAACGAATGTCGTCTCCACGCCAAATTTCTTCAGCACGTTGTTAAACAGATTGACCGTCGAGCCGAAGATGCTTTGCGAGGCCACCACATGGTCGCCCGCTTTCAGCAAAGCCATACAGGTGGACAAGATGGCGGACATCCCGCTTGAGGTCGCCACGCATTGTTCCACCCCTTCCAGTGCGGCCAGGCGCTGCTCAAACATGGTGACGGTGGGATTGGTAAAGCGCGAATAGATGTTGCCCGGCTCTTCGCCGATAAAGCGCTTTGCGGCCTGTTGCGCGCTGTCAAAGGTGAAACTTGAGGTCAGGAACAGTGCCTCGCTATGCTCGTGGA
The DNA here is from genome assembly GCA_002421915.1 of Gallionellaceae bacterium UBA6222. Classification (GTDB taxonomy): domain Bacteria; phylum Pseudomonadota; class Gammaproteobacteria; order Burkholderiales; family Gallionellaceae; genus Sideroxyarcus. The sequence continues at coordinate 8,350 of DISA01000094.1, read as the reverse complement.
ACTGGCTGTGCTCACTCCCCGCACGCACCGCCAAGGTCTCCGGCTGATAAGAATCTTTATCCGACATGATCGCTCCTCAAAACAAAAAACCCGGAAAGCTTAGCGCCAAACCGGGTTCCCCCCGCTTTAGCTGTATTTATAATGCGCCCGCAAGCTGTTCCTCAAATCGGCGCAGGCGGAAAGTAGCATCCGCAACGCATCAGGTCAATCGTTACAATATAAACCGTGAGACCGCGGTTAACCTCGCTATAGAATAAGACCCCCTGCATTCGCTATCACTTTTCTTTTAATATTTCTCTTCTATTGACCGATGAACTTGTGCTGTCTGTGCCAATCCAGATTTTTCTGGCTTGGCCGGTGTTCGGGCCGCAGCCACGAAAAATCTAGCTGCTTTGATTGATATGTCATCAACCCTGTTTGATTGGGTGCTTGCTCTGCAAATTTATCGCGTGCAACCACCACGAAGTTTGTGTCTATCGACCAAAGTCCTTGATCAAATGCCCAGTGATGATTACGGCATAACGCCATGCCATTTGTAATGTCATCGTTCTTACTTTGCGCAAACTGGTGGATATGTGCCGCCTCGACCAACGTAATTCCAGATGGCAGCAGTATCTTGATGTCACAAAGCGCGCAGGAGTAATGATAAAGCGGCACGATCTGAAGCCGAAATTTGATATCTCTCACCTGTTTGACATCTTCATCTCTTGATGCAGTTGGCATCGATTCACCGTCCAAATCGAAATCACTTGAACTCAAACCCAGCATGGCAAGAAGCTTTATTTTTTCTTCTGGGAAAAACCAACTGCCTGCAACCAGGATTTTTCGGGCAGCACTACGATGGTCAGCGTTCTGCATCAATCTGAAAAATTCTTCAGGAAGCTCGGCGTGTGAAATGACCTTGTTTATTAGTTCCACAGATGTCGGGCGGATGCTGCCAAGTGCTGCCTCTAACCCTGGAATAGCAACGTGCTTGAGAAGCCCATCGCTTTGAAGGTGGAAGAAAGGCAATTCGGCACGACCAACCGACCTACCTCGGGAGCTAACAACTTCCCAATAACCCAAGAATCGAAAAGCAAGTTCAGGCGTTAGTCTTACAACGTTCGAGGTGATGCAGCCTTCCTCTATTTGGTCAAGAATTGCAAGCAGAAGAAGTGGTTTGTGTGGCGCCGGATTGTTTGAAGCCCTGTCAACTCGCAACTTTGCGAGTCTATTAAGCCAATTGTTAAGCATGCTCAACTTCATTATTGCTTGGAGGACGGCCGATGAATTCAAGTGTTGCGCCTGCCGCATCACCCGCACAGGCCCCAACCAAGCAACCTAATGCAGTCGAGTAGCCATGATTGGTCATACGCCCCCTTTTACGATGACTAGCAAAACATTCGGTTGCTACATGGAAGTTTCACTCATCACCAGGTCCAGCTCCATCTGGTCTTCATCCGGCTCGGCTTCCCTGCCCGCGCCGTTGCGTGCCGCTTCGACAATATCCAGATATTCGAGCGTGATGTCACCGGTGATGTAACAGCCGTCAAAACACGAGGCATCGAATACGGTCAGCGCCGGGTTGGCCTTGCTGACTGCCGCCTTGAGGTCGGCCAGATCCTGGTAGATCAGGCGGTCGGCACCAATCTCCTGGCCTATCTGTTCATCACTGCGGCCGGTAGCAATGAGTTCCTGGCGCGTCGGCATGTCGATACCGTACACATTGGGGAATTTCACCGGCGGTGCAGCCGAGGCAAAAAATACCTTGCGCGCACCGGCATCACGCGCCATCTGCACGATCTCACGGCTGGTGGTGCCGCGCACAATGGAGTCGTCCACCAGTAGCACGTTCTTGCCCTTGAACTCGATGCCGATGGCATTCAGCTTCTGGCGTACGGATTTTTTGCGCATCGTCTGCCCCGGCATGATGAAAGTGCGGCCGATATAGCGGTTTTTGACAAAGCCTTCGCGGAACGGGATGCCGAGATGATTGGCCAGCTGCAGTGCGCTCGGGCGGCTGGAATCAGGAATCGGGATCACCACATCGATATCGTGCGGCTGCCACTCGCGGCGGATCTTTTCCGCCAGATACTCGCCCATGAACAGGCGGGTGGCATACACCGAGATTCCGTCCATCACCGAATCGGGGCGGGCGAAATAGACGTATTCAAAAATACAGGGATTGAGCCGCGGGTGCTCGGCACATTGCATACTGTGGAAGTTGGCATCGAGATCGACGAACACCGCTTCACCCGGCGCTATGTCACGCAGGAACTTGAATCCGAGTGTATCCAGTGCCACCGACTCGGAAGCAACCAGATATTCAATCCCCTCGCCTGTCTGGTGACTGCCAACCACCAGTGGACGGATACCATGCGGGTCCCGGAAGGCAAGCAGCCCGTAGCCTGCAATCATCGCCACCACTGCATACGCGCCCTGGCAGCGGCGGTGCACGCCGGAGACGGCGGCGAATATCTTCTGCGGATCGAGCTTGAAGCCGGTGGCTTTTTCCTGCAACTCGTGTGCCAGCACATTCAACAACACCTCGGAATCCGAGCCGGTATTGATGTGGCGCAAATCCTGCTGGTACATGGCGCGACGCAACTCATCCGTATTGGTGAGATTGCCGTTGTGCCCAAGCACGATACCGAACGGCGAGTTTACGTAAAACGGCTGCGCCTCATTGTGATCCACCGCAGAGCCGGCCGTCGGATAGCGCACATGCGCGATACCGGCATTGCCCTTGAGTGCACGCATATTGCGGGTGCGGAACACATCGCGCACCAGACCGTTACCCTTGTGCAGGTGAAAGGTTCTGCCCTCCAGCGTGGCGATGCCCGCCGCATCCTGCCCGCGATGCTGCAACACCTGCAAACCGTCATACAGCAGCTGATTCACCGGTGTGTTCGCCACCACTCCTAAAATCCCGCACATGGTTGTTTCCGCTTTATTGTCAGATTGATCGGACTATCTCGGTAGCACATTTTCCGGCACATAATCTTTGGCATACATCGCCGCTTGATGTAACGGTTTGCTCAGCCATGCATTTTTCCACCATGCCTGCTGCGGCATTTTTGTCAAACCCGCCACCCACACCAGTGCAAGCACCACCAATACACCCCGTGCCACCCCGAACATCGCACCGAATTTTCCATCCAGTCCGCCCAGCCCGGCAAATTTGGCCAGTTTTGACAAAAACCAGGCGAACACTGCGGCCACGATCAGCACAACGATGAACACCACCGCAAAGGCAGCTGCCGAGCGAATATTTTCTGCGGCAATGGCTTGCGGGATATACGGGATCACTTGCTCCGAAAACATGCGTGCCGCCACGTAAGCGGCGATCCAGCCGAGCAGGGAAAATAACTCGTACATAAAACCGCGCCACCAGCCCAGCAAAGCAGAAAGGGCAATAATGACGACAACCGCAATATCAAAAACCGACATATCCATTCAGTCCTGGTTCAGCACATTGGGATGCAACCCGATCCCTTCCAGCTTGGCGCGAATTTTTTCTGCCGCCTCTTTGGTTGGATAGTGACCAACCCGCACTCTTACCATGGTGCCAACTTTCTCGGTATAAACCGGATACCCGCGTTGCTTCAGATTGGCCACCATCTGTTTTGCCGCTTCCGCCTTGGAATACGCACCGACCTGGATTACCCAGCCGGATGATTTTCCTGCCGGTTGCCGGGGTGCTGCAACCGGTGGTTTTACCGCCGGCGCGATCACGACTGGAGGTTGTGGCGGCGGTGCGGCAACTGCCGGGGTGGTGCTTTCGGGAATGGGCGGAGGCGGTATCGGCGTCGAAATCGGGGTCGCGGTTGATTCGATATTCTGCTGCACCTCTTCTACAACCTTCTGTACCGGCACCGGAGCTGCCACCGGCTCTGGGATACGCAATTCGATGTCACGTGTCACATTCGCTGCGGGGTCGGCATCAAATATCATGGGCAGGAAGATCACCATCGCAAGCATCAGGGCAGTCGCGCCCAGCAAACGGCGTCTGGCCTGACGTTGCAAGGTAAATTCGCCGTCGGTCGTAGTCTGTTTTGCCATGGTAAAAACCGGGAAGTTCAGATGCTGTGCAAACCGCGCACACGCATCACTTCCGCCACCGTATAGAATGATCCAAGGGCCGCAATTCTATCATTTTCGCCCGCGCGATTGCTTGCCTCTTGCAGGGCGCCCGCGATGGAAGAACAGGGCACAACCCTGCCACGGACACCGGCCTTTTCAAGGGCCTGCGCCAATTCAGCTGCCGTTGCGCCGCGCGGGGCATCGATTCCCGCGACCAGCCACACATCGATCTGCGCATCCAGCGCCGCAACCACTCCGGCCATATCCTTGTCCTTGAGCATGGCGAACACCGCAAAGGTTCTGGCCGGCGGCAGATTGGCCAGGTTTTGCGCCAGCGACCGTGCCGCATGCGGGTTGTGCGCCACATCGAGGATCAACTGTGGGCGGCCCGGCACGAACTGGAAACGCCCGGTCAACTCGACCTCGGTCAGACCGCGCCGGACCGCCGCCATATTCACCGGCAATTTATCTTTCAGCGCATCCAGAGCGGCCAATACCGCACTGGCATTATGCAACTGAAACGCCCCGCGCAAGGCGGGTAGCGGCAGGGCGTGCCGCTCGCCGGATTGGCCAAAGAAATCCCACTGCCCCTGATGCAGCCTGAACCCAAACTCCCTGCCGATGCAGCACAATTCTGCGCCGATCTCCCGTGCATGGCTGCTGATCACCTGCGGCACATCGCTGTCCGCACAGATCGCCGCGCGCCCCCGGCGGAAGATGCCCGCTTTCTCGAATGCGATCTGCTCGCGCGTCTCGCCCAGATAATCGGTGTGATCAATATCCACACTGGTCACCACCGCGCAATCCGCATCGAACACGTTGACCGCATCCAGCCTGCCACCCAGCCCCACTTCGAGGATCGCAACATCGACCTTGTGCGCAATGAAAAGCTGCATCGCCGCCAGCGTGCCGAATTCGAAATAGGTCAGCAGAATTTCAGCAAATTCGTCATTCCCGCAAAGGCGGGAATCCAGTTGTTTCGGTTTGCGCGCCTGCTCAATCCTTTCAAACGAAGCACACAACTCCGCATCGCTCGCCTGCTGCTTGGCGATGCGTACCCGTTCGTTATATTTCAACAGATGCGGCGAGGTATAGCAGCCAACGCGGTATCCGGCGGCATGCAGGATGGACTCCAGCATCGCGCACACCGAACCTTTGCCGTTGGTGCCACCGACGACGATGACGGGAAAGTCAGGTTCCAGATCGAGTCGTTGTTTGACTTGCGCCACGCGCTCCAGGCCGAGCGCGATGGTTTTGGGGTGCAGGGATTCTAGGTGGGTCAGCCAGTCATTCAGTGTGTTGGACATTTCAGCGATTCAGGTATTACAACTGCACCCCAAATTTGCGTAACACAGGCAGCATAGCCAAATAACAGGCTGCGGTTGTTGCGACGGAAATCGCGAGACTCAGCCAGAAACCCAAGCCTTGCCTGATCAGCAAGGGTAGCAGCAGAAACAAGACCAGGGAGGGCAACACCAGCCAGAAAATTTGATTGGAAAGTTCGGCAATGCGTGCAGGCTCGGCCCCCTCAACGTGCAGCCAGATGAACGCCAGCAGCGAGGTGAGCGGAATTGCCGCCAGCAACGCCGCAAAACCGCTACTCCGTTTGGCGATTTCCGTTATCGCCACGATGACGAAGGCGGAAATCCCGACCTTCAGCGCATAGTAGAGCATCGATTTCAGGCCGCTTCCAGCCTCGTCACCGCATCCTGCTTAGTCAGCAGTGTGATGAGTGTCGCCAGTTGGTCGCGCATCTCGCGACGGTCCACAATCATGTCAATGGCGCCATGCTCCAACAAAAATTCAGCGCGCTGAAAGCCGTCCGGCAGGGTCTCGCGCACGGTCTGCTGGATCACGCGTGCGCCGGCAAAACCGATCAGCGCACCGGGTTCAGCAATCACCACATCACCCAGAAAAGCAAAGCTGGCGGAGACACCCCCCATGGTCGGATCGGTGAGCACGGAGATGAAGGGCAGCCTGGCCTCGCTCAGCTGGGTGAGTGCAGCACTGGTCTTCGCCATCTGCATCAGCGACAGCAGACCTTCCTGCATGCGCGCGCCGCCGCTGGCTGCGAAACAAATAAACGGGCATTGCTGCTCCAGCGCCACTTGCACGCCGCGCACGAAACGTTCGCCCACCACCGATCCCATCGAGCCGCCCATGAAGCTGAACTCGAATGCGGCAGCCACCACCGGCACGGCATGGATACTGCCTTGCAACACGATCAGTGCGTCGTCCTCACCGGTGTTCTTTTTGGAGTCCGCCAAACGTTCGGTATATTTTTTCTGGTCTTTGAATTTAAGGGTATCAACCGGCAAAATCTCCGCACCGATCTCGAAACGTCCTTCACCATCCAGCAGCCAGTTGAGACGGGTACGTGCCGTAATGCGATGGTGATGGTTGCACTTCGGGCAGACGCTGAGGTTCTTTTCCAGATCGGCGTGATACAGCACCGCCTGACAATCCGGGCACTTGAACCAGAGTCCCTCCGGCACATTGCGCTTGTCTTCGCCCTCCCGGCGCTTGATCTTTGGCGGCAATAATTTCTGGAACCAGCCCATGATATTTCCTCCCTTAGTTGTCGATTGCCTGACGCAATTCTTTCACCAGTCGCCCGACATTGGCGACCACTTCCTGCTCGTTTGAATTTTCGATCTCCTGCACGATGCGGCTGCCCACCACCACGCCATCGCACAGCTTGGCTACCACGCTGGCCGTCGCGCCATCGCGGATGCCGAAACCGACACCGATCGGCAACTTGATGTGGCGGCGCAGCTGAGGCAACTTCTGTTCGATGGCGGACAGATCAAGATTGCCCGCGCCGGTCACGCCTTTGAGCGAAACATAATAGACGTAGCCGCGTGCCAATTTTGCCACTTGCGCCACCCGCTCATCGCGCGTGGTCGGCGCCAGCAAAAAGATCGGATCAATACCGTGCGCTTCCAGATGGGCGAACGCTTCGTGGCTTTCCTCCGGCGGAAAGTCAACGGTCAGCACACCGTCCACACCCGCTTCGGCACACCGTTTGGCGAAGGTCTCCCACCCCATCGCCTCGATCGGGTTGCCGTAACCCATCAGCACGACCGGTGTGTGTGAATTTTTTCGGCGAAACTCGGCCACCATGTCGAGTACGTGATGCAGCCCCACATGATGTTTGAGCGCGCGCTCGGAAGCGCGCTGGATGGTCGGCCCGTCCGCCATAGGGTCGGAGAACGGCACACCGAGTTCGAGCACATCCGCACCCGCATTCACCAGCGCATGCAGTAATGGTACGGTCAATTGCGGATTGGGGTCGCCCGCCGTGATGAACGGGATCAGCGCCTTGCACTGTTGCTGTTTGAGTTGCTCGAAAACTGTCTGAATACGGCTCATAGCGTAATACCTTGCAATTGGGCGACGGTATTGATGTCCTTGTCGCCGCGCCCGGAAAGATTCACCAGCAACACTTTATCCTTGCCCATGCCCGGCGCGATCTTCATCGCATGCGCCAATGCGTGACTCGATTCGAGCGCGGGGATGATGCCCTCGAAGCGGCACAGGGCATTGAACGCCGCCAGCGCCTCATCGTCATTGATCGCCACGTACTCCGCGCGGCCGGTGTCCTTCAGCCAGCAGTGTTCAGGCCCCACGCCGGGATAATCCAGCCCGGCGGAAATCGAATGGGTTTCGATGATCTGGCCGTCGCTATCCTGCATCAGATAGGTCTTGTTGCCGTGCAGCACGCCAACTGGCGCGTTAACCGTGAGCGGCGCGGCATGTTTGCCGGTCTCGATCCCGTAGCCTCCCGCTTCCACGCCAATCAGGCGCACTTCGGGTACGTCGATGTAATGATAAAACGCCCCCATCGCATTGGAGCCGCCGCCGACACAGGCGATCACCGCATCCGGCATACGACCAATCATCTCCGGCATCTGGATGATGGTTTCGCGGCTGACCACGGCATTGAAATCACGTACCATGACCGGATACGGATGCGGCCCCGCGACCGTGCCGATGATGTAAAAAGTGTTCTCGATGTTGGTCACCCAGTCACGCATCGCTTCGTTCAGCGCATCCTTGAGCGTCTTTGATCCGCTGTGCACCGGCACCACGGTCGCTCCCAGCAGCTTCATGCGGAACACGTTGGGCGACTGGCGCTGCACGTCCTCGGCGCCCATGTACACCACGCACTCCATACCCATACGCGCCGCCACCGTCGCCGTCGCCACGCCATGCTGGCCGGCGCCGGTTTCGGCGACGATGCGGGTCTTGCCCATGCGCTTGGCGAGCAGGATCTGGCCGAGGCAGT
>DISA01000065.1 GCA_002421915.1 Gallionellaceae bacterium UBA6222 | reverse complement strand
CGCCCTGCCGGGCGCACCAAAAAAAGGCGCAATTCATTGCGCCCTTTTTTTCCATTGGATTGCCGACGGTGCGGTTAATGCTTTTCCTGATGCCCGCCGAATTCGAAGCGCAGTGCCGAGAGCAGCTTGTTGCCGTAATCCGCTTCGCCGCGCGAATTGAAGCGGTCGAACAAGGCGGCGGTCAGCACCGGCGCGGGGGTGCCGGATTCAATCGCGGCGATGCTGGTCCAGCGGCCTTCGCCGGAATCCGACACTTTGCCGCCGAATTTCTCCAGTGCGGGATCGCCTTGCAGCGCGTGCGCGGTCAGATCGAGCAACCAGGAACTCACCACGCTGCCGCGCCGCCACAGTTCCGCCACTTCGGCGACGTTGATGTCGTAACGGAAGGTTTCCGGTTCGCGCAGCGGTGTGGTTTCCGCATTCACTTCGCGCACCGCGCCGCCCACATTGGCGTGGCGCAGCAGATTGAAACCTTCGGCGTAGGCGGCCATCATGCCGTACTCGATGCCGTTGTGCACCATCTTGACGAAATGGCCGGCGCCTTCCGGCCCGCAATGCAGAAAACCTTCCTCGGCGGTGCTCGGTGCGCCGCTACAGCCTGCGGTGCGCGGGGCGGTGGCCACGCCCGGCGCGAGCGAAGCGAAGATCGGCTGCAAGTGCGCATAGGTTTGCGGCTGTGCGCCGATCATCAAACAGTAACCGCGCTCCAGACCCCAGGTGCCGCCGCTCACGCCGACATCCGCATAATGAATCGATTTTTCCGCCAGGCGTTTGGCGCGCGCGATGTCGTCCTTGTAATAGGAATTGCCGCCGTCGATGATGATGTCGCCCGCCGCCAGCAGCGGGGTCAGTTCGGCGATGCTGGCATCGACCACGGCCGCCGGCAGCATCAGCCAGACCACGCGCGGGGTGCTCAACTTGCCCACGAAATCCGCCGTGCTTTGCGCGCCGGTCATGCCTTCCCTGGCCAGTGCATTCACCGCTTCCGTGCTGCGGTCGTACACCACACACTGGTGTCCGGCTTTTTGCAGGCGGCGCACCATGTTTGCGCCCATTCGCCCCAACCCGATCATTCCGATTTGCATTTTTCTCTCCTTGTTTAAGTTGTCGGTATTGCGTCCTGCTCCAGATGCCATTCGGCAGCGATGATGCGTGCGGCGGGCAGCGGTGCGCCCTGCGCGATGCGCGCCAGCGCATTCCGCTTGCCCGCACCCGCGACCAGAAATAATTTATGCCGAGCCGCGTCAAGCGTCGCCAGACTCAGGCTGACGCGCTCGGGCGGCGGCTTGGGTGCGTCGAACACGGCCACGGCCACCCCGTTATTCAGCAATGCGGGATTGCCGGGAAACAGGCTGGCGGTGTGGCCGTCTTCACCCATGCCGAGCAACACGATGTCGAGCGGCAATTCCGCTTGCAGTCGCGCGGTGTAGTCCGCCGCCGCGCGCACCGCGCCCAGTTCGGCGGCGACCGCATGCACGTTGGCGGCGGGAATCTCGACCCGTTGCAACAGGGACAGGCGCGCCATTTCATCATTGCGTTCGGCATCACCGACGGGCAGGCAGCGCTCGTCGCCAAAATAAATCTGCACGCGCGGCCACTCGACGGGCAGGGCGCTCAACTGCCCATAACAACTGCGCGGCGTGTTGCCGCCCGCCAGCGCGATGCGGCACACGCCGCGCGCGGCAATGGCTTGTGCGATCAGGGCGGCGATGCGGCGTGCGACCGTGGCGGCGAGTTCTGCCGTATCGCGGTGCACGGTGAGTTGCGCGCCATGGGGCAGGATCATCAGGCTTCCTTCCGTGCGGCAAACAGCGCCGGGCCGTATAGCGCGGCGCGGTCGTTGAGGATGACCTTGACCGGTATTGCCGCCAGCAGCACTTGCATCCGCCCCTTGTCGAGGAATGCGCGCAGGAAGGTGCCGTCCTGCAACAGCGGCAAAATTTTCGGCGCGATGCCGCCGCCGATGAACAGCCCGCCGCAACTCATCAGCTTAAGCGCCAGATTACCTGCCTCCGCGCCGTACAGCTCGACAAACAGGCGCAGCGTTTCGACGCACACTTCATCCTTGTCCGCCAGCGCGGCGGCGGAAACCGCAGCCGCCTTGTCGCCCGCCGCGATCTGGTCCGCCAGCCATTGCGGTGTGCCCGCCTTGAGATGAACCCGCACGAAATCGTACAGGTCGCGCAAGCCCATGCCGGACAGCACGCGCTCCCAGCTCACGTGCCCGTGTTGTTGTTGCATGTAGTGCAACAGCGCGAGCTCGCGCGCGTCGCGCGGGCTGAAGGTGGCATGGCCGCCTTCGGTGGCGAACGGGCGATGCGCCGCCCCGTCCCAATACAATCCCGCCTCGCCCAGGCCCGTGCCCGCCGCGATGACCGCCTGATTGCCAGCGGCGTCCGGCGCGCCCGCTTGCAGCGTGAGCAGATCGTCCGTGCCCAATGCGGGCAAGCCCCAGGCGGTCGCTTCCAGATCGTTGAGCAGATGGCAGCGGGCGAAACCGAACCGCCGGCGCAACACCGCCGCGTCAATGCGCCAGGGCAGGTTGGTGGTCTGCGCCACTTCGCCCTGCACCGGCCCGGCGATGCCGAAGGCAGCGGCGGTGATCGCGGTTTGATCGTGCAGAAATGCCTGCAACATATCTTCCAGCGCGGCGTATTGCTGGCTGGCAAAACTCTGTTCGCGCCGAATGCGCACGCTGTTCCCGCTCACCTCGGCCAGCGCCAGCCGCGTTTTGGTGCCGCCGATGTCGCCCGTCAGAAATACTTTCATATCAGTACGCTTCCAGCTTGCCGCCATCCGGACTCAACGAATGACGCCAGAACTGGTCTTCGCGGTCGAACAAACGATAGGTGCCGCGCGGCCCCCAGCTGCCGGCGGGATAGGTGTTGATGAAATCGCGCTCCATCGCCCATACCTTGAGCACCGGATCGACCACGCGCCAGGCGGCTTCCACTTCGTCGATGCGCAGGAACAGCGAGTGGTCACCCAGAATGACATCGAGGATCAGCCCCTCGTAGGCGTCGAATTCTTCTTCGCCGTCCTTGCGATAGGTCGCGTCCAGGCTGATGGTGCGCGTCTGCACATCCAGCCCCGGCACTTTCACCTGCAATTCCATGCGCAAACAATCGTCCGGCTGGATGCCGAGCATAATCCAGTTCGGCTGCGGCGGCCCGCTGCGGGTCTTGCGCAGCAGATCCTGCGGCGGCGCCTTGAAGCGCACGCAGACGGCGGAACTGCCCTCCGCCATGCGCTTGCCGGTACGCAGGTAGAACGGCACACCCGCCCAGCGCCAGTTATCCACGAACAGTTTCATCGCCGCGTAGGTTTCGGTGGTGCTGCCCGGCGCGACATTTTTCTCCTCCGGATAACCGGGCACGGTCTGGCCGTCGATCACCCCGCTGGCATACTGGCCGCGAAAGGCGTGCGCGTGCACCGCGTTCTGGGTGATCGGGCGGATCGCTTTCAACACCTTCACCTTTTCGTCGCGCAAATGCTCGGCCGCCATGCTTACCGGCGGCTCCATCGCCACCAGCGCCATCAGTTGCAACAAGTGGCTCTGGATCATGTCGCGCAGCGCCCCCGCGCCCTCGTAGTAATCGGCGCGGCTCTCCACCCCCAGGGTTTCCGAATGGGTGATCTGCACGTGGTCGATGTAGTGGTTGTTCCACAACGGTTCGAGCAGCAGGTTGGCGAAGCGGAATACCATGATGTTTTGCACCGTGCCTTTGCCCAGGTAATGATCAATGCGGAATATTTGCGGCTCGTTGAGGTGGCGGTACAGACTGGCTTGCAGGGTCTGCGCGCTTAACAAGTCGTAGCCGAACGGTTTTTCGATCACCACGCGGCGCCAGCCGTTGTTTTCTTTCAGCAAGCCGACGTTGCCCAGCTTGTCCACGATGCTAGGATAATCGACCGGGCGCACCGCCATGTAGAACACCACATTGGGCGGAAACGCAGGATCATCGTCGAGCAGGGTCTGCAGCCGCGCGTAGGCCGCGTCATTACCCGGCGGCACGGCAAAATAATACAGGCGCGCGCAGAAACGCTTTAACGCCGCCTCGTCGATGTCCTTGCCGTGCTTGTCGCGCAGGATTTCGCCTACCGTGCCCAGCCAGGCATCGCGTTCGTATTCGGCGATGTCGCAGCCCAGGATCACCAGATGTGGCGGCAGGCGCTGCAGCATCTCCAGATGGAACAGCGCGGGAATCAATTTCTTGCGGCTCAAGTTGCCGCCCGCGCCGAAAAAGACCAGTGTGCAGGGTTCGGGAGTTTTCATGTTTGTGTCCTTATCGTGAGTATTGTCCAACCCGAGTAAGCAGGTGCGTCTGTTGCAGAAGCTTGGCCAGCGAGAGCAGATGCTCGGCCACCTCGCAGGCAAACAGCGGGATAATCCTTACAACAGTTTTTGCGCCAGCGTGTGTTCGAGCTTGATCTGGTCGGCGGTGAATCCGCGAATCCCCTCCGCCAGTTTTTCAGTGGCCATGGCATCCTCGTTCATCGCCCAGCGGAATTCTGCTTCGCTCAACGGCAGCGGACGCGGTTCGGTCGCGCCATTATCCGTCAGCTTGCGCTCGAGTCTGCCCTGTGTCGCTGCCAGCTCTTTCAGCAAAGCGGGCGCGATGGTGAGGCGGTCGCAACCGGCAAGCTGAACGATCTCGCCCATGTTGCGAAACGACGCCCCCATCACAATGGTCTTGTAGCCGTGCGCCTTGTAATACTCATAGATGCGGCGCACCGACAGCACGCCCGGATCTTCTTCCGCAGCAAACTCCTTGCCGCTTTTCGCCTTATGCCAATCCAGAATGCGCCCTACGAAAGGCGAGATCAGTGTCGCCCCCGCCTCGGCACAGGCGCGCGCCTGGGCGAAGCCGAACATCAGCGTGAGGTTGCAGTGGATGCCTTCGCGCTCCAGCACTTCCGCCGCGCGAATGCCCTCCCAGGTGGAGGCGATCTTGATCAGCACATGCTCGTTGCCGATACCCGCCTCATTGTAGAGGCCGATCAACTTGCGCGCCTTGGCAATCGTGGCAGCGGTATTGAAAGACAGACGCGCATCGACTTCGGTCGAGATGCGCCCGGGAATGCTTTTTAATACTTCCACGCCGACACGCACTGCCAATCCATCCATCGCGTCATGCAGTTGTTGCACGCGCTCGCTGCTTTGTATTTTTGCCCGGCGAATCGCATCGTCGATCAGCGGGGCGTATTCGGGCAAGCTTGAAGCCTTGAGCAGCAGCGAAGGGTTGGTCGTCGCATCTTCGGGCCGGTGCTGGCGGATCGCCTCGATGTCGCCGCTGTCGGCGACGATGGTGGTCATGGTTTTTAGTTGTTGCAACAAATTGCTCATGCCCATTACTCCTTGATGAATGTGGGTCGATATCTCAAATGTTGCGGCTGGATCATGTGTACCTTGATGGCAACTGGCGAGTTAACGGGCGTTTGTCTGCGCCCGGCGGCAAATCTTACACACCGGCATTTGATATGTTGAGTGCACGCCTTCCCGCGGCAGGCAATTCGTGAAGACCGTGCAGCGCGTTTCCCCGATCATCTCCGGTGATCTGCTCCCCGGCTCGTGCCAGCGCAAAGCGAGTGTAGTCCGCTTTTGCAGAGAGGTGGATAAGACGGGATTCATATGCGCCCAAGTCCGGCCTTGCAATTCCGTTGCAGGAAAGAGAAATTCGCCCGCCGCTACAAATCCTTGATGATTTTCTCCACCGCCACGATGCGTGCCTCGCGCAGCTTGTCGGCGATCAGATTCTTGTCGGCGCAGGCGCGCGCGATGTCGCCCGCATTAACTGACCGCGCAGCATCTGCACAGCGCAGCAAATAATCCGCTTGCGGATACGTATCGTCTTCGTGCCCGGTGCGGCCGTGCGCATCGGATGCGCAGGTTTGCAGGATGAGGGTGAAACGTTCCGGTTTGCGCCACAGGTCGCAACGATCAAACAGCTTGACGATGGTGTCCGGGCGCAACTCGCGCGCACGGTGGACGTGGCTGTGGTACTGCGCCACCAGCAGGGACAGATCGCGGCATTCACCCGGCACGCGCAGCCGCGCGCACAGCTTCTTCAGCAGATCGACACTGCGTTGCTCGTGGCCGATGTGGCGCGGCAGGGTGTCTTCCGGCGTGGTCGCCTTGCCAAGGTCATGCCCCAGCGCGGCGAAGCGCACTTCCAGCGCGCGCTGATGTTTTGCGGTGTCATCCAGCACCATCATCACATGCACGCCGCAATCGATCTCGGGATGATGGTGCGCGGGCTGCGGCACGCCAAACAGGGCATCCACTTCCGGCAGGATCTTTTGCAGCGCGCCGCACTCACGCAGAGTGAGGAAAAAACGCGACGGATGGCTTTCCATCAGGCCGCGCGCGAGCTCCTGCCACACCCGCTCGGCCACCAGCACATCCACCTCGCCGTTTGCCACCATTGTCCGCATCAGTTGCAGCGTTTCCGGCGCGATGGAAAAACCGAAGCGCGCGGCGAAGCGCGAGCCGCGCAGGATACGCACCGGGTCTTCGGCGAAAGCGTCGCTCACGTGGCGCAATACACCCGCTTGCAGATCACGTTGTCCGCCGTAAGGATCAATGAGCTTGCCGTCGGCATCCTGCGCGATGGCATTGATGGTGAAGTCGCGCCGCAGCAGATCCTGTTCCAGCGTGACATCGGGCGAGGCGTGGATGTTGAAGCCTTTGTAACCCGCAGCAGTTTTGCGCTCGGTGCGCGCCAGCGCGTATTCCTCGTGCGTCTGCGGATGCAGAAACACCGGGAAATCGGCGCCCACCGGCATGAAGCCGCGCGCCACCATCTGCTCCGGTGTGCCACCGACCACCACCCAGTCATGGTCCTGCACCGGCAGGCCGAGCAGGCGGTCGCGCACCGCGCCGCCGACACAATAGATTTGCGGGTTGTTACCTTTCATTGGCAGAAATGGCAGGGATTTTGCTGTCAATGACGCCCATGCGCTGCTTCAGTGATGCATCGGGCTGGCCGAACAGCTTCGCGTAATAAAGTGTGTTGCTCATCACTTTGCGAACATAGTCGCGCGTCTCGTCGAAGGGGATGGTCTCGATATATATCGCGCCTTCCAACGGCCGGTTACCGCGCCACTTGCGTGCACGTGTCGGCCCCGCATTGTAGGCGGTCGACGCGAGCACGGGATTGTCGTCGAAGCGGCTGTACACATTCTTCATGTAATACGTGCCCAAGCGCAAGTTCACATCGAGCTGGTGGATCATGCCTTTGCGATAGCCTTTCAAACCAAGGCGCCGTGCCGCCCATTGCGCGGTTTTTGGCATAACCTGCATCAGGCCTGCTGCCCCGGCTTCCGATTTCGCCTGGGTCACAAAGCGGCTTTCCTGCCGCATCAGGCCATACACCCAAGCCTCCTCCAGCTCATGCTCGTGCAACGGCGATTGCAGCGCCTCGCGGTAGGGTGCCGGATAGCGCAGATTAAAATCGTGCAGTTCAACGGTGCGTATGGCGGCATTGATCGAGCGGTCATACATTCCGTTGCGCTGCGCCACGGCAGCGGCCACCAGCAACTCACGGTCGTCCATTCCGCGCAGCGCCCAATCCCACTCTCTCGCCGCTTCCGTTCGCAGGCCAAGATGATAGAGCAGGATGGTACGCTGCATTTCCGGGCGCGCATGCATCGCCGCCACTTCCTGTTCACCGGGTTCGAATTTCTTTGATTCAATCCACGCACCCGATATCGCTCCCAATTCCTCCAGCGCCAACTGGCCGTAGTAATGATATTCGCGACTGAGCGGAAGCAGCAGGACATTCGCTCCCGCCTCATCCCCCAGAGCCATTAGTGCGCGCGCCTTCCAGTAGCGCCAGGCAGATTCGCTTTGTTGCTGCGGCGACATCGCCTCTATACCGACGTTGACCTCGTACCAGTTTTCCGCGCGCAGGGCGGCACGCACACGCCACGCCAACTGCTTCTCATTCAACCCAATATCGCCCGCCGCTTCATACCAGCCCAGCGCCCGTTCATCCTGTTCCAGTGCTGCCGCGTAACCCAGCGCGGCAAAGCCCTGCTGTCGCTCATCTTCGGAAAAATGGCCGATGATGCGCTGCCACTCGGCATGTGCCAGGTTGACCGAGCGCCGCGCCAGACGTTGCAGCGCAAACAGCGCCACAGTGCGGCGTCCGGCTGATGCAGACCCAAACGAGGTCTTGTGCAAATAGAGCTGCGGATTGCGGGCCGCCGCATCCAGCTCAACAACCGGCCATCGCTCTGCTTCGGGCAGGTGGCGGTTAAATATTTTCGCCTGGGAAATCTTGCCTGACTCAAGCGATGACTGCATGCGTCGCTGCACGTCATTCGCGGTGATAAGGCCGCGTTTGACGGCCGCATCAAACAGCGGCATGCAATTATCCGCCTGTGCCGCGCCGGTGATCCACAACATGCGCGCGCCCTGCAGCGCCTTGTCCTCATCTTCCTTGCGCTGCCATTGCAAGGCGTGGCACGTCAGCTCGGTATCTGACTCTACCAAGTTGGGATATTCCGCCGCAAATTCCTCCCAGCGTTGCTGTTTGGCCATCTGTTTCAGCCATTCGCCCCGAAATTTGTCGATAATCGGCGTATCTTCCACACGCGCAAAAAATGCGCGAATAGGCGCACTGTCCGCATCATCCCAACGCATGCGCAATTGGAAATATGTCGCATAAGGTTCAAGCGGTGAATCGTTTAGACGCTGTGCCATTGCTTTTAATTTGTCCGTATGGCCGGCAACAAAGGCTGCACGCGCCGCCATGAAATCCTCCGCCTCGCCCGCCCAGGCGAACGTCGGGAGCAGCAACAACAGAAATAGCAGAAATCGCATTGAAGAAATCGGAAAAATTTTGTTGCAGAATAGCACACGCAGACCAATACAAAACCGGCACGGTGAGCACAAACCGCACCGCGAGGACCAATCAGGAAATTAGCTGCAAACGGGGGCGGAGCTGAATAAAAAAATCACAAACTCCTCCCGGCACTTGTTGTGCGATGCGCCGCCATTCAAAAATGCGCCAATATGATCAGCGCTGGCAGGCATACATTTTTTGCAGGAAGGCATTGATCTCCGCCTCGGCCAGTGAAGGCGGAATAAAATTCTGCCTGCCGGTGGCGACTTGGCGTTCGCAAGCTGACGCCAGCTGCGGATTCCAGCCCGCGTACATCACCTCGTCACCGTAGGTTTCAACGAGTTCCACCATGCCCCCAGTCTCTTTGTCGCCCATGCTCATCACGCTAGCCATGTCACACCTCCTTCATCGCGGAACGCACGGTGCGTCCCGGTGAAAGATGTATCGGCGCGGCAAGCCAAAAGTTTAGGAAGGTGTCTGGACAGGAAAATCGCCAACTCACACAGCGGGGAGGCTGGTGGCATAAAACTCAGGCAGGGAAAATCGAGTAGGGGACGAAGTTACCC
>DISA01000027.1 GCA_002421915.1 Gallionellaceae bacterium UBA6222 | reverse complement strand
GACAAGCTCGACCTGATCAAGGGCAAGGTGCAGGGGCATCCGGATGGATTTGGCTTCCTGATCCCGGAAGACGGCAGTGCCGACCTCGTGTTGAGCGAGAAAGAGATGCATAACGTGCTGCACGGCGATACGGTGATGGCGCGTGCGGCCGGGGAAGATCGGCGTGGTCGGCGCGAGGCCAAAATTGTTGAAGTGCTGGAACATGCCAACACGCGCGTGGTTGGTCGTCTGTATGAGGAACACGGGATCCAGTTCGTGGTGGCGGAGAACCGCCGCATCAGCCAGGATTTTTTGGTGGCGGCGGGCCAGCATGGTGGCGCCAAGGCGGGGCAGGTGGTGATCCTGGAAATCCTGCAACAACCCTCCAAGCACGCGCAGCCGATCGGCCGCATCGTCNNCCGGGCATGGAGATCGAGATCGCGCTGCGCAAGCATGATCTGCCCAACGAATTTCCGTCTGATGCAAAACATCAGGCCGAGGCTTTTTCTTCTAAAGTGAAAGCCGCTGATTACGCCGGACGCGAAAGCGTGGCAAATCTGCCGCTGGTGACTATCGACGGTGAGACCGCGCGCGATTTCGACGATGCGGTGTATTGCGAACTGAACGGCAAGGATTTTCGTCTGGTGGTCGCTATCGCCGACGTGAGTGCATATGTGAAATCGGGGGATGCGCTGGACCGCGAGGCGATCAATCGCGGCAACTCGGTGTATTTCCCGCGCCGGGTGATTCCGATGCTGCCGGAAGAGCTGTCCAACGGTCTGTGTTCTTTGAATCCGAATGTCGAGCGACTGTGTATGGTGTGCGATATGCAGATATCCGCCTCCGGCGAGATTCTGCAGCACCGCTTCTATCCCTCGGTGATGTTTTCCCACGCCCGCCTGACTTATACCAAGGTCGCCGACATGCTGGAGAACCCGCAGGGTGCGAATGCGCGCGAATACGCTGCCGTGTTGCCGCATATCAATAATCTTTACAGGTTATTCCAGGTTTTGTTGCAGGCACGCGCGAAGCGCGGCGCCATCGATTTCGAAACGGTCGAGACGCAGATGATCTTCAACGATCAGGGCAAGATCGAGAAAATCGTGCCGGTGGTGCGCAATGATGCGCACAAGCTGATCGAGGAATGCATGCTGGCAGCCAATGTATGCGCGGCGGCTTTTCTGAAAGAGCATGCGCATCCGGTGCTGTACCGAGTACACGAGGGCCCTACACCGGAGAAGCTGGAAGCGGTGCGTGAGTTTTTTAAAGAGTTTGGTTTGCAACTGGGTGGTGGTGATGATCCGCAGGCAGGCGACTATTCCAAGCTGCTCAAGCAGATCAAGGGCCGTCCCGATTACGGCTTGCTGCAGACCGTGATGCTGCGTTCCCTGCGCCAGGCGGTGTATGCACCGGAGAATCTGGGCCACTTCGGCCTCGGCTATGAAGCCTACGCGCACTTCACTTCGCCTATCCGCCGCTATCCAGACTTGCTGGTGCACCGCGCGATCAAGGCGGTGCTGGCAGGGAAACAGTACAAACCGCAACTCAAATGGGCGGAGCTCGGCGTGCATTGTTCGCAGACCGAGCGCCGCGCGGATGATGCCACGCGCGATGTGGAAGCCTGGCTCAAATGCTTCTTCATGCGCGACCATCTGGGCAGTGTGTTCGACGGCAGCATCTCGTCGGTCACCGGTTTTGGTCTGTTCGTTTCGCTGGACGGTCTGTATGTGGAAGGCCTGGTGCACGTCTCCGAACTGGGTGCCGACTATTACCATTTCGATCCGGCCAAGCACCAGATGCTGGGCGAGCGCAGCGGCAAGCGTTACCGCCTCGGCGACCGCGTGCGGGTGAAAGTGGTGCGCGTCGATATGGAAAGCACCAAGATCGATTTCGTGCTGGAAAGCGCGCCGAGCGACGGGGAGCCGGATGTGGGGGCGTGGGGCGCGGCCACACCGAAGAAAACCAAAGCGGGTGGCAAATCCGGCAAGGCGGGCAAACGCCATGGCTGAGTCGCGCATCATCCACGGCTTTCACGCGGTGAACGCCCGCCTGCGGCAGAACGCGGACAGTGTGTTTGAAATTTATATCGATCCGCAACGCAAGGATCCGCGCGCGCGCGACCTGCTCAAGCTGGCCGAGAGCAGCGGCGTGCGCGTCATTCATGCGGATGGCAAACGGCTGGACGGGATGGCGGGCAATACGCGCCATCAGGGCGTGGCGGCGCGGGTGAATGCGGCGCAAAAAGTGCAGCATCTGGACGATGTGCTGGACACGCTGACCGAACCGCCGCTGTTGCTGGTGCTGGACGGGGTGCAGGATCCGCACAATCTGGGCGCTTGCCTGCGCAGTGCCGATGCCTTCGGGGTGCATGCGGTGATTGCGCCGAAGGATCGCGCAGTCGGTATCAATGCCACGGTAGAAAAGGTCGCCTGCGGTGCGGCGCAAACTGTGCCCTACATTACGGTCACCAATCTGGCACGTACCCTGCGCGAGCTGAAAGAACGCGATATCTGGGTCATCGGTTTGGATGGCGAGGCGGAGACGAGTCTGTATGAGACGAAGCAGACCGGGGCGCTGGCGCTGGTGCTCGGTGCGGAGGGGGAGGGGATGCGTCGCCTGACCAGGGAGACCTGCGACCAGCTGGCGCGCATACCGATGTCGGGCAGCGTGGAAAGCCTCAATGTTTCGGTCAGCACCGGTATCTGTTTGTATGAAGCTCGGCGTGCACGAAAGCTGAAGGCCGGGAGCTGACGCACAGTGCAGAAATTCAATTTCTCAATCCGGACCCGTGACGGACAGCACATCGTCAGTGTGGTGATCGGTGCGAGCGATCAGGCCGAAGCGGAGCGCAAGCTGCGCCAGATGTATCATCACTGCGAGGTGTTGACATGCGAGATGCGGGGCGCTGATGAAATCAGGTCGCAACATACTGTCTCAATGGAAGAGATCATTACACTGATCTCCAAATGAGGCTCATTCGATAAAGCCGCTCTCGAGCAACTCCTGCAACAAATCCGTGTAATCACGCGCACCGCGACTGCCGGGTGCATACTCGAACACGGTTTTGTTGAGCGCCGGGCTTTCCGCCAGACTCACATTTTCAGTGATACAGGTACGGCACACATCGGTGCCGAAACAGGTTTGTGCTTTTTCCAGCACTTCCCACGCCATGCGGCGGCGGCGGTCGAAGCGGGTCAGCAGGTAACGCCGTTTGACGTGGCGCTTGAGCACCGGCTCCAGTGCGTTTAATGTCTTTTCGATGTGCAGCGCCCCCTGCAGGGAAAGATGGTCGGCGGAGATCGGCACGACCAGACCGTTGCAGGCGAAGATCGCATTCAGGGATAGTACGCCGATCATCGGGCTGCAATCCATGACCAGTGGCATTCCCTGACTTGTCCCAAGATCACCCCCCCGCAGTGCGGTGTGGAGGCGGTTCACCACGTTGAATCCCTTGCCGAACAGGACATCCACCTTGGCCAGTTCGGTGTGCGAGGGAATAATGGGAAAACCGGAAGTGGAGGCTTGCAGCAGTTCGTGCAAGGGGCGATTCCGTTGAAACAGGGACAGCAGCGTGTCATCACCGGAACGCACGCTGACTTTGGAAATCGAAGTGAACTGCGCCTGCGGATCGAGGTCGAGAGCACAGGGACCGCGGCCGCTCTGCTGCAATGCGGCAGCCAGATTGAGCGCCGTGGTGGTCTTGCCGACACCGCCTTTTTGATTGAATACCGCGATGATGCTCATGGGTTCAGCGCAATAACTCCTCAATCTTCCGATTGGCATGTTGCAATTTGCGGAACAGGGCATTCATCAGGGCCTTGTCCATATAAGTCATTTCCTCTCCATCCAGTGATTTGATGTCTGATTTTCTGATCTCGGCTGCAATCACTTCACCTTCGGCAATGACGGTCGCAGAGCGGGAGGTTGCCTCGGTGGCAAAAAAGGCCGCCTCACCGATACATTCCCCGCTGTGAAGCACGGCAACCTCGTTGTTGCGCGCATGCACACTCGCCTTGCCGAAAAGAATGACGTAGAAAACATTGATCTCGTCCCCTTCGGCGGTGATCTTTTCCCCGTTTTTGAAGGTTTTGATCGAGGTCAATCTGGCAATCGATTGCAGTGCTTCACTGGGAATCGGGTCAAAGAAAGAACACTTGCGCATCTCGTTGAACTGGTTCAGGGCAACTTCGTCCAGGCGCTGCGTGAAACTGGCGAGACTGGTCTGGATGGCATCTAACTCGTCCACAGTAACCTCCGGCAGGGATTGATTTGTCGCACAACTTATCACAAGCGGTGCGGACTGTCTTGCACCGTCATGGCGGCAGCACGGACACCGCTCATTATCGCGCCCTCCAGCGTGGCCGGGTAATCGCCTGCGGTGTAGTCACCCGCCAGCAGCAGCCTGTGAATTGATGTCTGTTGTGCAGGGCGTTGCAGGCCGGGCGTGCAACAGAAGGTGGCGCGTTTTTCGGCGATGACTTTGCACCATTGCGGCTGTTGAACGATGCCGAATTCCGTGCGCAGTTCGGTGATGATTTTTTGTGCCAGTTCATCCCCGCTCAATTGCTGATGGATGCCCTCCGCGCTGATGACGGCGGCGAGCAGGCCGTGTTGCCCGGCGATGCGCCCCTTGTCGAACAGCCACTGGCTGGTGCGCTGATGCAGTCCGATCATTGGGTGTGGCAAATGAACACGGGCCGGATATTGCAGGTGGACGGTATAGATCGGCTGCTGTTCCAGTGCGGTGATCTGCGCTACGGTTGTGGCAAGTGCGGCAATCGGGTTTAGCAGTTTTGCGGCAACGGCAGGCGGTGCGGCACAGATGATATGGCTGAAGGTGTACACGTCATTTGCAGTGCGGAGTTCGAACACCTCACCCTTTGGGATGATGGTTTTGATGCCGCACGCGGTGTGTACCCTGCCGCCATGCTGTTGGATATATGCGGCGGCGCGCTGCGGGAACAGGGCGGTGAAATCGATACGCGGCAGCAGCATATCGCTGTCGGCGCGCTTGCGGGTCAGTGCATCGCGCAGGACATTGAGCAGAATCTGCGCGGAAGCTTTATGGACGGGTGTGTTCAGCGCAGCGATGCACAGCGGCTCCCACAGCTTGAGCGTCAGGTCGGCGTCCTGGCCGTGCCGGGCCAGCAGCTGGGCGACCGAGATGTCCTGCGGCAGGCGGAAATCCATGCTGCGCAACGCGAGCATGAAGCGCGCAGCCTTGATGCGTTCATTCCAGGTCAAGCCATCGGCTCCCAGCAGCGCGACCAGAAGGTGGAGCGGAGCGGGCAGGCGCGGGGCGCGAAGTTCGAGGTGACCGTGCAGATCGAGTTGCAGTGGCAGGCGCAGAAAATCCTGCTCGATGTTGCCGCCGACCTGTTCGATCAGGCGCAGTGTCTCGTGGTAGCAGCCAAGCAAGAGGTGCTGGCCATTGTCGAGTTGGGTGTCCCGGTAAAGCACGCCGCGCGCGCGGCCGCCAAGTTGCTGTGCACTTTCGAATACCGTAACCGAAATGCCGCGTGCGGCCAGTTCCACCGCGGCGGCCA
>DISA01000012.1:9427-23660 GCA_002421915.1 Gallionellaceae bacterium UBA6222 | reverse complement strand
GGGTAACTTCGTCCCCTACTCGATTGGGTTGGATTGGACTTGAGTGTGAAACAACGAAAAACACGCTCACGCGGAGGCGCGGAAAAAATCTGTTCCGTGCACACTCCGCGTCTCCGCGTGAGTAACGATTTTAGAATCGGGCCGGGGGCGGTTTATCCGAGCAGTTTGCGCGCGCGGGCAATGGCGGCCTCGACCTGTTGCGGCGCGGTGCCGCCGGTGTGGTTGCGGCTGGCTACCGAGCCTTCCAGCGTCAGTACGCCGTAGATATCGTCGGCGACGAGTTCGGAGAACTGCCGCAATTCTTCCAGTGTCAATTCGGCCAGGTCGCAACCTTTCTGCTCGGCGAAACGCACGGCCAGCGCAACCGCCTCGTGCGCGTCGCGGAAGGGTAACCCCTTCTTCACCAGATAATCGGCCAGGTCGGTGGCCGTGGCGTAGCCCTGTAATGCGGCGGCACGCATGGCTTCCGGTTTGACCGTGATGCCGGCGATCATGTCGGCATAGATGCGCAGCGTCTGGGTCAGTGTGTCCACGGTGTCGAACAGCGGCTCCTTGTCCTCCTGATTGTCCTTGTTGTAGGCCAGCGGTTGGCCCTTCATCAAGGTCAGCAAGGCGACCAGATGGCCGTTCACGCGCCCGGTCTTGCCGCGCACCAGTTCCGGCACATCGGGGTTCTTCTTCTGCGGCATGATCGAAGATCCGGTGCAGAAACGGTCGGCGATGTCGATGAAGCCGAAACGCGGGCTCATCCACAGGATCAGTTCTTCCGACAGGCGCGACAGGTGCGTCATCACCAGCGCGGCGGCGGCGGTGAATTCGATGGCGAAGTCGCGGTCGGATACGGCGTCCAGCGAGTTCTGGCACACGGCTTCGAAGCCCAGCAATTCAGCCACGCGCTCGCGCTTGATGGGATAGCTGGTGCCGGCCAGTGCTGCCGCGCCCAAAGGCAGGCGGTTGACGCGACGACGGGCATCGATGAAACGTTCCGTATCACGCTGGCACATCTCGAAATAGGCCAGCAGATGATGGGCGAAACTGACCGGTTGCGCGACTTGCAGATGGGTGAAGCCGGGCATCACGGTGTGGGTGTGATGTTGAGC
Source organism: Gallionellaceae bacterium UBA6222 (assembly GCA_002421915.1). Taxonomy (GTDB): domain Bacteria; phylum Pseudomonadota; class Gammaproteobacteria; order Burkholderiales; family Gallionellaceae; genus Sideroxyarcus. Next base: position 22,560 of record DISA01000012.1, on the reverse strand, counting down.
CAGATCGAGCAGGGCGGATTGCAGGTTCTTCAGCAAGCCGACGATGCTGTCGATCTCGCTGCGCAGATAGAGGCGGATGTCGGTGGCGACCTGGTCGTTGCGCGAGCGACCGGTGTGCAGACGTTTGCCGGCATCGCCCACCAGGGTGGTGAGCCGCTTCTCGATATTGAGATGCACGTCTTCCAGATCGAGCGACCAGACGAAATCGCCGCTGATGACTTCGCTCTCGATCTGCGCCAGTCCGCGCTGGATGTCTTGCATATCCTGCGCGCTGATGATCTTGCACTCCGCCAGCATCTGCGCGTGCGCCAGCGAACCCTGAATGTCGAACAGCGCCAGGCGCTGATCAAAATCCACCGAAGCGGTATAACGCTTCACCAGTTCCGCCACGGGTTCGTTGAAGCGCCCCGACCAGGTTTGATTGTCTTGCATCGTTGCCATGTCTTGTCCAGAATGAGCGGCACTCACGGGGGAGCCATGCCGAGGAAGCGCAGTATAAATCAAAACATTCAGCATCGACTGTTGCCTGACTTTCGCAACATGGGCACCGTGCTGCGCATTGTGCTGCTGGTGAATGCCGTCGCGCTGTTCCTCGCGCTGGCGCAAGCCGCGTCACCGGGCGAACTGTGGCAGCAGATGCTGTTTGGTTCTGCCCTGTTGCAGCCGGTGCTGTTGAGCGCGCTGCTCGCACTGTACGCGCTTAACCCCGTGTTTTCGCGGCTGGCCTACTGGCAAGCGGTATCACTCATTGTTGTCATTGTTGTTCTGCTCACTTTCATACTCACCCAGATAGGGGGTGAATTGTTTGCGGTGGCGGAGGAGTATGGCTGGTTCGGTGAACTGAAACGTCTGCTACAGAGCGCGATCATCACGCTGTTGCTGTTGGGCTATTTTCGCTGGCGTACCCTGGTACTGTCGCCGGCACGGGCGGATGCGCGTTTGCAGGCCTTGCAGGCGCGCATCCGCCCGCACTTTCTGTTCAACAGCATCAATGCCGTGCTCGCCATCGTGCGTGCCGAACCCAAACAGGCGGAAACCGCACTGGAAGATATGGCTGACCTGTTCCGCATGGCGATGAGCGATGCGCACGAACTGGTCGCGCTGAAAGATGAATTTGAGCTGGCGCAGCGTTATCTGGCACTGGAACAGTTGCGCCTGGGTGAACGTCTGCAACTACGCTGGCACACCAGCCAGATGCCCAACGATGCGCTGATTCCGCCGCTGGTATTGCAACCCTTGCTGGAGAATGCGGTTTATCACGGTATCGAACCTCTGGCGGCAGGCGGCATCATCGAGGTCAGTCTTTACACAGCGGACAAGCGACTGCATCTTGAGGTTCGTAATCCGCTGCCGACCACAGTGGTGCAAACGGATGGCAATCACCTCGCACTGGCCAACATCCGCGAACGCCTGTCATTGCTGTTCGACGTCGAGGCTGAGTATCGCGTGGAACGCAGTGCCGACAGCTATGGTGTGCATATCATTATCCCGTATTTGAAACAGGAGGCGCCATGAGCGACACATTCACTTTGCCGCTGACCGTGTTCGTGGTGGACGACGAGCCGCTGGCGCGTCGCCGCCTGAAAGAGTTGCTGGATGATTGCGCCGCGCAGATTGAGCTGCAGCTGGTGGGTGAGGCGGGCAACGGCCAGGAGGCGCTGGACAAATTGAGCGAGACGCCGGCGGAAGTGGTGCTGCTCGACATTCGCATGCCGCAGATGGACGGGCTGGAACTGGCGCAGCATCTAAACAAACTCGAGCATCCCCCGGTCATCATTTTTACTACCGCCTATGACGCCTACGCCATCCAGGCATTCGAGCGGCGCGCCATCGACTACCTGCTCAAACCCATTCGCCTCGGCCGCCTGTTTGAGGCGCTGACGCGCGCGCGCGATGCGGTGCCGATCCGGACCGAGCTGTTGCGGGAACTGATGCCGGAAGCGCGCAGCCATCTGTCGGTGCATGAACGCGGCAGGCTGATTCTGGTACCGATTGAGGAAGTCATCTATCTGCGCGCAGAAATGAAATACGTCACCGTGCGTACCGCGCAACGCGAGTACCTGATCGAGGAAGCACTGACCGCGCTGGAAAAAGAATATGCTGCACGCTTCGTGCGCATTCATCGCAGTTGTCTGGTGGCCAAGGCGGCTGTTGCCGGCTTCGAGAAAGGCGGAGAGGAGGGCGAGAGCGGCTGGTTGCTGAAACTGCACGGACTGGATGAGCGCCTGCCGATCAGCCGTCGTCAGTGGGGCGCCGTGAAGATGCTGGGCGAAACAAAAGATCAAGGGGTCTAAGTTGCTGAACATACTGGTAATCAATTCCAAAGGCGGATCGGGCAAGACCACACTGACCACCAACCTCGCCAGCTATTACGCCAGCAGGCAGAGCCGTACGGCCATCATCGATTACGACCCGCAGGGTTCCAGCCTGCATTGGCTGCGGGCGCGCCCAAAGAATATGCCCGCCATCCATGCCGCCAGCGGCGCACCAGCCAGGGGCAATGTGCGACTCGGCAGTCGTCAGGGCTGGGTGCCGCCGGAAACCGAAGTGCTTCTGATTGATGCGCCGGCCGGAATCAACGGATTGTTGCTGAAGGAGCTGGTGCGCAAAGCGAACTACATTCTGATTCCTGTCGCGCCGTCGCCGATCGACATCCGCGCCTCCGCCGATTTCATCAAGGACCTGTTTCTGGTGGGGGGTGCGCGCACCACCAATGCGCGTATGGCCGTCGTTGCCAGCCGGGTGCACAACCGTGGCGGTGCCGCCTATACCGCGCTGGAGCGCTTTCTTACCTCCCTCAAAATGCCCTTTCTCGCCAATCTCAGTGACAGTGAGATATATTTGCAGGCCGCCGAGCAAGGGGTGGGTATCTTTGAGTTGGATGCGGACGCCAGCGCCAAGGAACGCCAGGAATTCACACCCATCGTGCGCTGGCTGGAAGGTTATTTCCCGAATCGACACGGGATACGGGCTGAAGATAGGTTGGCCAGTCTGGAAAGTTCGCGCAAATGGGCGGTATTCCGCCCGGATAGAACCACAGGGCATTACCCGGCATTCCGCCAGAGTGGGTCAAATTAGAGAAACGTACTTCGGGAGCTGCGACAATGGACTTGAAACAACATTGGGAACGAGTGTATGAAACGAAAATGCCCGATTCGGTCAGCTGGTTTCAGGAATATGCAGATCAATCGCTACGGTTGATCCACCATACCGGGCTCGGCATGGACGCGTCTATTGTTGATGTGGGCGGAGGCGCTTCGGTGCTGGTTGATGGACTTGTAGCCGAGGGTTATTCGGATGTGACGGTGCTTGATCTATCATCGCATGCACTTGCCATTGCGCGGCATCGGCTGGGCGGGCATGCCGATACCGTGCATTGGATGGAGGGTGATGTCACACAGGCGGAGTTTCCCCCCCACCGGTTTGACATCTGGCATGATCGCGCCGTTTTTCATTTCTTGACTGACCCTGCGGACCGCCATGCCTATGTGGAGCGTGTGATGAAAGCCGTTCGTCCCGGAGGGCACGTGATCATTGCCACCTTTGCCGAGGATGGACCGGACAAATGCAGTGGACTGCCCGTGATGCGGTACAAGCCCGAGTCCCTGCATGCTGAATTCGGCGATGCCTTCTTGTTGATCGGGCACGAAAATGAAGCGCACCACACTCCGTCCGGAACGGTGCAACAGTTTGTGTATTGCTATTGCCGCAAAGGCAACAGCTAATTTCCGTCGATGCAATACGTCAGCCTGAAATGGCCGGAGGCAATAAACAGGTGTTTATAATTGACGCGACAAATCACCGCGTAGGAATCCGGACAGTGGGTCCTCCAATCCCTTGCCTAATGCGATGACCTTGAACAGTTCGCCCATTTCAGCCGGGCTGGTAAGTTTCTGCAGTTGGGCAGAGAGTGGTGAGAAAGCCCGCACATCTTCCGGTGGAACTTCTTTTATCAAATCCAGAATGCCATTGTTGAGCAGAAAATGCGCTTGTGAGGTGTAGCCGAGGAAGTGCGCGCCATGGTCGATGGCCGTTTCGGCAATGGCGGTAAAATCCACGTGCGCGGTGATGTCCTGCAGACCGGGCAGATAAAACGGATCGTCATGGGAATGATGACGATAGTGGCACATCAGCGTACCGCGATGACGTTGCGGATGGTAATACTCAAGCGCGCCGAAACCGTAATCGATGAAAATCATTATGCCTTGGTCCATGCGCCCGCACAGGCTGGCGATCAGGCCGCGTGCGGCAAGCGAAATTTCGCTCACATAGTCATCCGGCAGAATGAGGGTTTTTGCCGGGCCGAGCAAAGCGGGGTTTTCCGGCAGTCTTTCCTGCCAGTTGAAATGCCCGTCTTTGCTGGCAACACCACGCTCCATGATGCGGCCATCGACCCAGTGCAGCAGGTGTACAGGCAACGCATCAAGTACTTCATTGCCGATGACCGCGCCGGAAATTTTTTCCGGCAGGGTGTCGAGCCAATGGATGCGTGCAAACAGATGCGGCAGTTTTTCCTGCAACAGAGCCTGCTGCCGTTCGCGCAGATCGGCACTTATTTCAAGGATGGAGTAGCTCTCCGGCAAGGTGCCGCGCCGTTCCATCTCGCCCAGAATATCCAGTGCCAGCTTGCCGCTGCCCGCTCCCAGTTCAAGAATTTGCGCTGCGCTGGGTGGCATGGTGTCGGCCAGTTGCCGTGCCAGAGTACGTCCGAATAGCGAGGACAGCTCCGGTGCGGTAATGAAATCACCTGCCTCACCAAATTTGTGCGCGCCGGCGGTGTAGTAGCCCAGCCCAGGTGCGTACAGCGCCAGTTCCATGAAACGCGAAAACGGGATCCAGCCACCCTGGCTGCGAATATCCTGATGGATCAGTTCGCACAATTGTGCGCTGTGGGCGAGGGCATCGGCGGAGGGGAGTGGCAGATTGGCAGGCATGGTCGGGTATAATTTGGCCGTTGCGCGAGTTTAGAGGGGAATGGGATGCAAGGCAAAACAGTGTTGGTAACGGGCGGTGCGAAACGCGTTGGTGCAGCCATCGTGCGTCGTCTGCATGCGGCCGGCGCAAATGTCGCCATCCATTTCCGCAGCTCGGCTTATGAAGCGTTTTCGCTGCGTGGTGAACTGAACGATTTACGCGAAGGCTCCGCTTTTTGTGTGCAGGCCGATCTGCTGGAATGCGCGGTACTGCCGCGCATGGTGGCGGAGGTGGTGGAACATTTCGGGCAGATTGATGCGCTGGTGAACAATGCGTCCAGTTTCTATGCCACGCCACTGGCCGGAATCGATACGGCGCAATGGAATGATCTGGTCGGTACCAACCTGAAAGCGCCGCTGTTTCTGGCACAGGCGACCGCGCCAGAATTGCGCCGGCGTCATGGCGTCATCGTCAATATCGTCGATATCCATGCCGAACGCCCGATGCGCGGGCATCTGTTGTATAGCATGGCCAAATCCGGATTAGTCGCACTGACTAAGGCATTGGCCCAAGAGCTGGCGCCGCAAGTACGCGTGAACGCAGTCGCGCCCGGCGTCATTATCTGGCCGGAAGGAGACGAATGGAACGATGAAGAAGCACGGCGCAAGATTGTGGCGCACACCCTGCTCAAGCGCGAAGGCGAGCCGGACGACATCGCCAGAACGGTACAATTTCTGATTGCCGACGCCCCTTACATCACCGGGCAGGTCATTACGGTGGATGGCGGACGCAGCATCAATATTTGAAGGCAGCAACACCGTTGCCCACGAAAAACACAAAAGGTACGAAACAAAATTTACCGCCTGAATCGATTTGTTCTTCACCGGAGGGATGCTTCTATCAAAGCCCGGTTTTCGTGATTTTCGCGTCTTTTGTGGACGCGCCTTACTTGCTGAATTAACCATGAAAGACATCATCCAGCCCGTCCATTTCGAATCCCATTCCACCAACTTCAACCGCCTTAAAGGCCGGTTAGAACACCAGGTTGGCAAGGCCATCGCCGATTTCAATATGATCGAAGAGGGGGACACCGTTATGGTGTGCCTCTCCGGGGGCAAGGACTCATACACCCTGCTCGATATTTTGCTCACGCTGCGCAAGCGTGCACCTGTCGACTTTAAAATCGTGGCAATGAACCTCGATCAGAAGCAACCGGGATTTCCCGAAGAAGTGCTGCCGAATTATTTGCAGAAGCTCGGTGTCGATTTTCACATTGAGGCGCAGGACACTTACTCCATCGTCAAGGAAAAGATTCCGGAAGGCAAAACGACGTGTTCACTCTGTTCACGTTTGCGCCGCGGCATCATTTATCGTGTGGCGGGCGAACTGGGGGCGAACAAGATCGCGCTGGGACACCATCGCGATGACATGATCGAAACCTTGTTTCTGAATATATTTTTCGGCGGCAAGCTGAAGGCGATGCCACCAAAACTGGTCACCGACAAGGGTGACCATATCGTGATCCGCCCGCTGGCCTATTGCGCCGAAAAAGATATTGCCCGTTACGCGCGTGGCATGGAGTTCCCTCTTATCCCGTGCAACCTGTGCGGTTCGCAGGAGAACATGCAGCGAAAGAATATCAAAGACATGCTCACAACCTGGGAACGCCAGTATCCGGGGCGCAGCCAGACTATTTTTACCGCGATGCAGAATATCAAACCATCGCACCTGCTGGATGCCGGGCTATTCGATTTTGTGCATCTGAAAATGGGGGATGCAGTGGTGGAGGGCGACATCGCCTTTGATGAAACTGCATAGCGCCAGTTTGTCCGTGGGTGGAATTGGCAGTAGCATCGCGTAACACGACGCCAGCAGGAGTGTTGACATGAACCGGAAACAGAAAATCACGCTATGGGTCGGCTTGTTCAACATAGTCTTTCTGTTGTTGTTTCCACCCTTTGACTCATTGTCGGTTACGGGTGCCAATGCCCTGATCTTTGCCGGCTTCAGCTTTGTGTTCTCGCACGGCAATCAGGAGGTTATTAATACGGACGTGCTGTTTCTGGAGATGGTGGTACTGCTGGTCAACGTGGGCATCGCATGGCTGTTGTTCCGGGATACTCCGCCGCGTCAGGGGTCGGTACGCCGGTTCAATGTGCAGAATGTCATTCTGGTGATAGTCGCGGTCAACCTGACCATCGTTTTGCTGTTCCCGCCGTTTGAGAATGTATTTGAAGTTAGCCGGGCCATCATCCCGTCATTTCAGGGATTCTATTTCATCTTTTCGGCCGACCCGATGCACGCCATCATCACGCCGGTATTGTACGAGGAAGTGGTCTTTGTCCTGTTCAATGGCGCGTTGCTATGGCTCTTTTTCCGCAAGGAAAAATCGGCAGAGTTGACGCCCAAACAGGCGATGGAGTTGATGCGCAAGATCAGCGGAAAACATTAACTGGCTGTTGGGAAACGATTGCGGTGACCATTTATCGCGTTGCGGTGCAGATGGTGCGCGGTTTATTCCGGATTTACTGCCACCTTGAGTATCACCTTGCGTACCATTCCGCTTGAAACCAGTGGTGCATGCGCGTCCTCCGGGAAGAAGATGGAGAAATGATCTGGTGGTACGGCGATCCACGAAGCAGGGGCATCATGGAAAAAGCGGATGTCCTTTTCTTCGCTGTGTTCACACACCGGATTGTGGCAATCCGCCAGCGGTTTCCAGCCCATCTGTTCATCTCCTTCCAGCACCAACTGAATATCGATGTAACGCCGATGTGCTTCCAGTCGCGCCATCTCTTTCGTTTTGCCGGGTACCTGCTCCACGATGGCGATCAAGTCATCACCGACGATGTGGTAGCGCCCCGGTGCGAGTGCAAAAAGGTCGGTGTCGCGGATATGGTCGAAAGCACGCGGAAACAAAGGGTGCAATCCGGCATAGCGTGATAGTTGGGAGAGGCTGGATAGGATCATTTTCGTTCCGGCAAGATACGCAGCAAGGTGTCATCACGCTGGATGTGGTGGTGATACAGGGCGGCGGCAACATGGAGGCCGATCAGGTAGTAGCCAACCGTGCCGACCAATTCATGCACTTCCTTGATTTGCTTGGCCAGTTCCTTGTCGGTACCTATCAGTGCGGGCAACTCCATGCCGAAGAAGGGGATGGCTTTGCCCGATGCACTGAGCAGCATCCAGCCGGTCATTGGCATGCCGATCATCAGCGCATAGAGCGCCAGATGCAACAATTTTGCCGACAGCATCTGGATTCTTGCAGGTTCGGGATGAATGTTGGGGGCGTGGCCTGGAAAGCGCGCCGCGATGCGCAGCCAGACCAGGATGAAGACCAGCATGCCCAGCATGAAGTGCCAGCTTTTCAGCATCTCGCGCGGATCGCTGCCTTTTTCGAACAGCTCGCGCAATTCGATGCTGCCGTATACGCCGATAAACAACAGGAACATCAACCAGTGAATACTGATGGAAAGCGTGCCATAGCGGCTTGCCGTGTTTCTCCAGCTCATATTTTCCTCCTGATATGTGTGGGTTACCGGGTTTCTCCGACAGTGGATGGCCGCTGAAGTTCGGTCGCACCTACAAGAATCGCGCAACCATTCCCTTTGCCAGGTTGGCATGTAACGGAATCAGCACGCGGTGTCCGCTACCCGGCGCAACAGTGACGGCTGTTCCTTCGAGATTTTTCATCTCGATCAGTTGAAGGATGTGATTGCCGGAAGGGTGGATGATCTCCAGCTTGTCACCGACCTGAAATTTATTCTTCACGTCGATTTCGGCCATACCGTTGGCATAAGCCACGATGTCGCCCACATACTGCTGGCGGAAACTCTCGGAGTGACCACGCATGTAGTTTTGTTGTTCGTGGGTGTGGTGGCGCTCGTAGAAGCCGTCGGTGTAGCCGCGGCTCGCCAGCGCATCCAGCGCACCGAGCAATTCGAGATTGAACGGCAGGCCTTTCATGGCATCGTCGATGGCCTGGCGATACACCTGCGCGGTGCGCGCCACGTAGTAAATTGATTTGGTACGGCCCTCCACTTTCAACGAGTCGATGCCGATCTTCACCAGTCGCTCAACGTGCTCTACCGCGCGCAGGTCTTTGGAATTCATGATGTAGGTGCCATGCTCGTCTTCCAGCACCGGCATCAATTCGTCCGGATGGTCCTGACGCGAAATCAGGTACGCGCGGTCGGCGAGCGGGTGGCGCGGCTGGCTGCCGCAGGATGACAGTGCGCTTTCGTTCAGTGCCTTGTCGAAGTCGAAATCTATTTTTTGAATGTCGCCGGTATCGTCTTCAATCGCGTTATCCACCTTGTAATCCCAGCGGCAGGCGTTGGTGCAGGTGCCCTGGTTGGCATCGCGGTGGTTGAAATAGCCGGACAGCAGGCAGCGCCCGGAATAAGCCATGCACAGCGCGCCGTGGATGAACACTTCGAGCTCGATGTCCGGGCACTCCTGGCGGATTTCCTCGATCTCGTCCAGCGACAGTTCGCGCGACAAGATGACGCGCGACAGCCCCAGCGATTGCCAGAATTTCACTGCCGCATAGTTGACGGTGTTAGCCTGCACCGACAAATGAACCTGCATTTCCGGCCAGCGTTCGCGCACCATTGCGATCAGGCCGGGATCGGCCATGATCAGCGCATCCGGCCGCATCGCGATGACCGGCGCCATGTCGGCCATGTAGGTCTTAACCTTGGCGTTGTGCGGCATCAGGTTGCTGGCAACGAACAGTTTCTTGCCCAGCGCGTGCGCTTCCTGGATGCCGGTGCGCAACTCTTCCAGCTTGAATTCGTTGTTGCGCGCACGCAGGCTGTAACGCGGCTGCCCGGCGTATACCGCATCCGCCCCGTAGGCGTAGGCAGTGCGCATTTTGTCGAGGGTGCCTGCCGGGAGCAGCAGTTCCGGCGTGCGCAAGTTGCTCATCGGTAGCCCAAGCGATGGAGGATCTCGATCGAAGCCTTGGCCTGGTTCAGCGTGTAAAAATGCAATCCCGGTGCGCCGCCGGCGATAAGCTTCTCGCACAGCTGCGTGACCACATCGCGGCCGAAGCTCTGCACCGATTCCACATCATCGCCGTAACCTTCCATGGTCCTGCGCATCCAGCGCGGAATCTCGGCACCGCAGGTGTCGGAGAAGCGCGCGAGTTGCGAGAAACGGGTTATGGGCATGATGCCCGGCACGATGGGGGCGGTGACGCCGAGCTTGCGTGTTTCATCGACAAAGCGAAAGTAGCCGTCGGCGTTGTAGAAATACTGTGTGATGGCAGAATTCGCACCCGCGTTGATTTTGCGCTTGAAATTGAGCATGTCCTCACGGGCCGAGTTGGCCTGCGGATGGAACTCCGGATAGGCCGCGACTTCGATGTGGAAATGCGCGCCGGTCTGCGAACGGATGAATGACACCAGTTCGTTGGCGTACTGGAACTCGCCGATACTGTGCATGCCCGAGGGCAGGTCGCCGCGCAATGCGACGATGCGCTTGATGCCCATCTCTTTGTAGGCGGTCAGCAGCGCGCGGATGTTGTCGCGCGTGGAACCGACGCAGGACAGGTGCGGTGCTGCCTGATGGCCTTCGGTATGGATCTGCCGGATGGCATCCATAGTGCGGTCCTGGGTGGATCCGCCGGCGCCGAAAGTGACGGAAAAGAACTCCGGTTTCAGTGCCGCCAGAAGCTGGCGTGCGGCAGTCAATTTCTCGGTGCCTTCCGGCGTTTGCGGCGGGAAGAATTCAAAACTGACCGGTATCTGTTTATTGCTCATGTTTCCTCACGAGTAGTTGTGCGGCTGCTGCGGACAGCGCCCAGGAAAAGATGCTGTACAGGACGGCGCCCAATACGCCGCTCCAGAAACTGTCGACCGTGAAGCCGCGCAGGATGGAACCGGCGAACCAGAACATCAGGCCGTTGATGACGAAGATGAACAGTCCCAGTGTCACCACCGTGACCGGCAGTGTCAGGACCAGAAAGACGGGGCGGATCAGCGTGTTGACGAGGCCGAGCACAAAGGCCGCGATGAACGCTGCCATGAAACCGTCCACATGAATGCCCGGAACGAAGCTCGCCACGGCGATCAATGCCAGCGAATTTAAAGTCCAGATAAGCAGTAGGCGTATCAGCATTTTGTAGAGTGTACCAAAACCAACTCGTCATTCCCGCGAGGGCATGTGGGTCGGGTTTCAACCCGACAAGCAGCGCCAGACAGCCAACTTCGTCGGATTGAAACCCGACCCACAAATTCCGGCCTGCACAAGAATGACGGAATCTTAATATCGATAGTGGTCGGCCTTGTACGGACCTTCCTTCGGTACGTTGATGTAGGCGGCCTGCTGGTCGGTCAGTTTGCTCAATTGCGCGTTCAGCGTCTTCAGTTGCAGGCGCGCCACCTTCTCGTCCAGATGCTTGGGCAGGGTGTACACGCCCACCGGGTACTTGCCGGAATCGCGTTCCGTCCACAGCTCGATCTGCGCGATGGTCTGGTTGGCAAAAGAGGAGGACATCACATAAGACGGATGGCCGGTGCCGCAGCCGAGGTTCACCAGGCGACCTTGGGCCAGCAGGATGATGCGCTTGCCGTCCGGAAAGATTACGTGGTCGACCTGCGGCTTGATCTCTTCCCACTCATATTGCTCCAGCGAGGCGACGTCGATCTCGTTGTNNCGATGTTGCACACGATGGCGTTGTTCTTCATCTTCTTCATGTGGTCATGCGTGATGACGTGGAAGTTGCCGGTGGTGGTGACGAAGATGTCGCCGTGTTCACAGGCGTAATCCATGGTGACCACGCGGTAGCCTTCCATGGCTGCCTGCAGTGCGCAGATCGGGTCGATCTCGGTGACCCATACCTGGGCGGACAATGCGCGCATGGCTTGTGCCGAACCCTTGCCCACATCGCCGTAGCCGGCGATCACGGCGATCTTGCCGGCGATCATCACGTCGGTGGCGCGCTTGATGCCNNGGGCACAGATCGGGTCGATCTCGGTTACCACCACCCTGGCTCCGAAGCTCTTCATCGACCGGGCACAGCCCTTGCCGACATCACCGTATCCGCAAACCACGACCACCTTGCCGGCTATCATGATATCGGTAGCCCTCTTGATGCCATCGGCGAGGGACTCGCGACAGCCGTAAAGGTTGTCAAACTTCGACTTGGTGACGGAGTCGTTGACGTTGATGCCGGGGAATTTCAGTTCGCCGCGCTCATGCATCTGGTACAGACGATGCACGCCGGTGGTGGTCTCTTCGGTCACGCCCTTGATGGCGGCGAGACGGGTCGAGTACCAAGTCTTGTCGGTTGCCAGCTTGGCCTTGATGGAGGCGAACAGGCAGGTCTCTTCTTCCGAACCCGGCTTGCTGATCAGCGAAGCATCTTTTTCAGCGCGCGCGCCGAGGTGCAGCAGCAGTGTAGCGTCGCCACCATCGTCCAGAATCATGTTGGACAGTCCGCCGTCCGCCCATTCAAAGATGCGGTGGGTGTAATCCCAGTAGTCGGTCAGCGATTCGCCTTTGACGGCGAACACCGGCGTGCCGCCGGCAGCGATAGCTGCAGCAGCGTGATCCTGTGTGGAGAAGATGTTGCACGAGGCCCAACGCACNNTGCGCGCGCCCTTGAGCGGTTGCGTCTTGGCGAATTCCTCGCGGATAGCCATCAGGCCGGGCATTTCACCTTCGGCGATAGCGATCTCTTTGCGGCCCCACGAGGCCAGGTTGATGTCGGCGATGACGTAGTCTTTAGACATGATGCACTCCATTCATTTGGTAAGTTAATGAATGGGCGCCGTTGCTACATGTTGAGCCATCCCGGCCGAGCCTGACAGGTCCACCTTGCGGTGACTGCTGCAGCGCCCCTCGGCGGGATGGGTGATGCGAATACTTTTGTTAATGCCTTGTCCGTATTTTGGCTACGGCCGGTGCTTCGCACCTTAACATCGCAAGCGATGTTAGCCTTCGCCGAAACACTGTCAAACCGCTTCGCGGCAGGCTTACAGCCCGGCATCCGCGCGAAGCGCGGCTGCTTTGTCAGTGTTTTCCCACATGAACTCCGGCTCTTCGCGGCCGAAGTGGCCGTNNCGAGCATCTGCACGATGCCTTTCGGACGCAGGTCGAAATGACGCTTCACCAGCTCGGCGATCTTCTCATCGGACACTTTGCCCGTGCCATAAGTGGTGACCATGACGCTGGTCGGCTGCGACACGCCGATGGCGTAGGAGATCTGG
>DISA01000012.1:0-9369 GCA_002421915.1 Gallionellaceae bacterium UBA6222 | reverse complement strand
CCGTAGGTGTCGACGATGATCTTGCGGCCGGTCAGGCCGCAGTCGCCCTGCGGGCCGCCGACCACGAAACGTCCGGTCGGGTTGACCAGATATTTGATGTCGCCCTTGATCAACTCTTTCGGCAGGATCGGTTTGATGATCTCTTCGATCACCGCTTCGCGGATCTGCTCCAAGGCCATCTCGGGCGCATGCTGGGTGGACAACACCACGGTGTCGATGCGGTCCGGCACGCCGTCCACATATTTGACGGTGACTTGCGATTTGGCATCCGGGCGCAGCCAGTTGAGGCGGCCGTCGCGGCGCAATTGCGCCTGACGCTCGACGATGCGGTGCGACAGGTGGATGGGCAAGGGCATCAGCACGTCGGTCTCGCGGCAGGCGTAACCGAACATCAGGCCCTGGNNNNGCGCAGCCCTTGTAGTCGATGCCGAACTCGGTGTTGTCGTAGCCGATGCGCTTGAGCGTCTCGCGCGCGACCTGGATGTAGTCGACGTTGGCTGAAGTGGTGATCTCACCTGCCAGCACGACCAGTCCGGTGTTGCACAGCGTCTCGGCCGCGATGCGGGAATGTGCATCCTGCGCTAGAATCGCGTCCACGATGGCATCGGAGATCTGGTCTGCTACCTTGTCCGGATGGCCCTCGGACACGGATTCGGATGTAAAGAAAAACTCGCTCATGGCTCTCCGATCACTTCTTCAATAGTTAAATGGGCGCGCAGTATATCAAATCCCCCGCCAGTCAATTTATGGGTTTTCTTGAATGACCTTGCTGTTCGACCTTCTTGCCCGTCTGCCGCTGCCGCTGCTATATCGGCTGGGCGGCCCGTTCGGCTGGCTGGTGTACTGGTTGTCCGGGCGCTATGCGGCACGGTTGCGCGACAATCTGCGCCTTGCCGGGATCGCGCATACAGAAGCTGCCTATAGAAGGATGCTGCATGCCAATATCCGCGAGACGGGGCGAGGCGTGCTGGAACTGCCGTGGGTATGGCGGCGCCCCTTGCCGCAGGTGCTGGACAGCGTCAAGGCCTGCCGGGGCTGGGATCTGGTCGAGGCTGCGCACGCGCGCGGCAATGGCGTCATTCTGCTGACGCCGCATCTGGGCTGTTTCGAGATTATCAGTCTATATGTTGGTGTGCGCAGGCCGATGACCATCATGTACCGCGCTCCGCGTTGGCAATTTCTGGACAAGTTGATGCACGAAGGGCGTGCGCGCGGCCAGATCAAACTGGTCGGGGCCGACTTGGGCGGGGTGCGCCAGATGTTCAAGACACTGAAACAGGGCGGCATCATCGGTGTGCTGCCGGACCAAGCGCCGGGCAATGGCGAAGGCGAGTGGGCATCGTTCTTCGGCCGTCCGGCCTACACCATGACTTTGATCGGACGCCTGGTTGAGATGCGCTCCGCAGCCGTGTTCATGTGTGTGGGCGAACGTTTGCCGGACGGTGCGGGTTATAGCCTGCATTTTTCGCCGCTGGAATTTGCGTCGGGCGTATCCATCCCGGCCCAGATGAATCGCGCGCTGGAGCAGGCCGTCCGTACCCTGCCCACGCAGTACCTGTGGAGTTACAACCGTTACAAAGTACCGCGCGGTGCGAATCCGCCGCCGGTCGAAGAGGTGCATTGATGCTGGCAAGACTGGGTGTTTTCATCCTGTGGCTGATCCATTTCCTGCCGTTCCGGGTCATCGTCGTCCTCGGCAACGGGCTGGGCATGCTGGCCTATCCGTTCGCGGGCGAGCGGCGCAAAGTGGGTATGATCAATCTGCGATTGTGTTTTCCGGAAATGAGCGAGGAGGCACGCAGTAAACTCGTGCGCGCGCATTTCAAGTTATTCATGCGCGCTCTGGTCGAGCGCAGTCTTTTGTGGTGGTCGAACCCCGCGCGCATCAATGCGCTGATCCGCGTCGAGGGGCGCGAGCATTTTGAAGCGATGAAGGGGCAACCGATGATTTTTCTGGTGCCGCATTTCGTCGGCCTGGATGTCGGCGGCCAGTGGATCGCGCAGCAAGTTGATGCATCGTCGATGTATGCCAACCAGAGAAGCCGCTACCTGACCCGATTCCTGTTGCATAAACGCTCGCGTTTTCGCACGCAGTATCTTTTTTCGCGCCAACAGGGGCTGCGTCCCATCCTCAAGTTATTGCAATCGGGCGTGCCGTTCTTTTACTTGCCGGATCAGGACCAGGGCATCAGGGACGGCGCGTTCGTTCCATTTTTCGGCGTGCCTGCCGCCACCATGACATCGGTTTCGCGCATTGCCAAAATCGCGGGTGCCAAAGTTATGCCAGCCGTCACCCGCGTGCTGCCCGGCGGACAAGGTTATGTGCTCACTTTCTACCCGGCATGGGAGAATTACCCCAGCGGCGACGACGTCACCGACGCGCGGCGCATGAACGAATTCATCGAACAGCGCGTGCTGGAGATGCCGGAGCAATACTTCTGGCTGCATAAAAGGTTTAAGACAAGGCCGGATGGCGAGGCGAAGTTTTATTGATTGGCATGGATGTGGGTCGGGTTTCAACCCGACAGCGCAGATCAAATTCATAATGCGTCGGGTTAAAATCCGACCCACATAAGGATGCGGTATGAAATATAAAGACCTGCGCGATTTCATCGCACAACTGGAAAGCATCGGCGAACTCAAGCGCATCACCGCGCCGGTCTCCACCCATCTGGAGATGACCGAGATCTGCGACCGCGTGCTGCGCGCGCAGGGCTCTGCGCTGCTGTTCGAAAATGTGGCCGGTCACAACATGCCGGTGCTGGCCAATCTATTTGGCACGCCGCGCCGCGTGGCACTGGGCATGGGCGAGGAAGATATTGGCGCGTTGCGCGAAGTGGGAAAGTTGCTCGCTTACCTGAAAGAGCCGGAGCCTCCCAAAGGGCTGAAAGACGCGTGGGATAAATGGCCGATACTTAAACAAGTGATGACCATGTCGCCCAAAGTATTGTCATCGGCACCCTGTCAGGAAGTGGTGTGGGAAGGTGCAGATGTCGATCTTTCCAAGTTGCCGATCCAGCATTGCTGGCCGGGCGATGTCGCGCCGCTGATCACTTGGGGGCTGGTGGTCACGCGCGGCCCGAACAAGACGCGGCAGAATCTCGGCATCTACCGCCAGCAAGTGCTGGGGCCGAACAAGGTCATCATGCGCTGGCTGGCGCATCGCGGCGGTGCGCTGGATTTTCGCGATCACTGTGAAAAGAATCCCGGCCAGCCGTATCCGGTTGCGGTCGTCATCGGTGCCGACCCGGCCACCATCCTCGGCGCGGTGACGCCGGTGCCGGATAGTTTGAGCGAGTACCAATTCGCAGGATTGCTGCGCGGCAGCAAGACCGAACTGGTGAAATGCCTTGGTTCTGATTTGCAAGTACCTGCCTCCGCCGAGATCGTGCTGGAAGGCGTGATCCATCCGGGCGAGACTGCGCTGGAAGGTCCTTATGGCGACCACACCGGTTACTACAACGAGCAGGATAAATTTCCCGTGTTCACCATCGAGCGCGTCACGATGCGGCGCGACCCGATTTACCATTCCACCTACACCGGTAAACCGCCGGATGAGCCGGCGATGCTCGGTGTGGCGCTGAACGAGGTATTCGTGCCGCTGCTGCAAAAACAATTCCCTGAAATCATGGATTTTTATTTGCCGCCGGAAGGGTGTTCCTATCGCATGGCCGTGGTCAGCATCAAAAAACAATATCCCGGCCATGCCAAGCGCGTGATGTTCGNNCCAGTTCATGTACACCAAATTCATCATCGTGGTGGACGATGACATCGACATACGCGATTGGAAAGAGGTTATGTGGGCGATCACTACGCGCATGGATCCGGTGCGCGACACGCTGCTGGTTCCGAACACCCCCATCGACTACCTTGATTTTGCCTCGCCGGTCAGTGGTCTCGGCGGCAAGATGGGACTGGATGCGACCAACAAGTTCCCCGGCGAGACGCAGCGCGAATGGGGCNNGAAGGTGGATGCGATGTGGGGCGAGTTAGGGTTGTAATGCGTCAAAATGGCCGCCGCAGTTGCAGCCCAAACTCTGTTGTTTGGTTCTGCGGCTCCATGCCATAACCCTCTGGAATGCCATTGCGGTAAATGGTGTCGACCTCGGAGTCGGCGATGTTCCAATAGTACAGATACGGCCCCAGTGACCATTGAGCCGTTGCATACATCAAACTCACTTTAATACCGTAGCCGCTGCCTTGTTTGCTGCTGAAGTCGGCATATCCGCCACCTGTGTCGGACAGTTTTGAAAACTGTTTGCCGGACAGCAGATAGTCATACTCGACCGTGCTGACCAGCTCGGCCTGATCCTCAAGCGTTATACGGTGAACGATGCCAAGTGGCACATAAAGATAGTTGCTGGCACGCCGGTAGCCGGCATATCCGCTGCTGGTCAGTCCGCGGCCGTCATTCAGCAGGAAACGATAGCCGATACCAACAAACGGTGAAATGATACCGTTGGTTTGTGGCCAATCATTTCCAACAAGAACCCTTGCCTCGATATACCAGTCCGGTTCACCGCTGCTACTGCCGGAGCCGTTGCTGCGGTAATCGACGGTGCCAAAAGCGTAACGTGCCTCACCACGCAGGAATGTGTGTTTATCCGGAAAGGAGAGCATCGAACGCAGGTCGAGGCCAACTTTTGCGCCCTGCAACGACATCAGCCCCGGCTCTTCGTACTTATAGGTGCCGAGTGAGAGGCCAATCTCGTTGCCGCCATTCATGTGCAGGGGAACGGCATAGCCTGGGCGGATGACGAATGTGCACAAAACTATGCAAGACAAGAAACGAACAACGTAATGGAGTAATGCGCGCATTAAGTGGGGGAGGATATCGGGCTTACTGCCTGGTCGCGACCCACTCGACCAGTGCGTCCTGCGCATCCTGCCCGCGCTTGGCATTGGGGTGGTTGATAAAGAACACGACGATCCATTCGCGACCGTTCCTCGAGCGCACATAACCGGCGATGGTTTTCACGCCTTCCAGCGTGCCGGTCTTGAGGTGGGCGTGGCTGGCGGCGGGGCTGTTGTTGAGGCGATTCTTGACCGAGCCGTCAACGCCGAGGATGGGCAGCGAGGCTTGCAGCTCGGCGTTCAGTGGATGATCGAAGGCGCTTTGCAGCAGCTGTGCCATGTGTGACGCGCTGATGCGTTCCCTGCGCGAGAGGCCGGCGCCGTTCTCCATTACCAATTCAGGGAAACGCATGTCATTTTTCACCAGCCAGTTTCGCAGGGCAAAAATGCTGCGCTCAACACTCATGCGTCGTCCGGTTTCCATGCCGGAAAAAATGACGGGTGTTCCGCCAGTTTCATTTTCAAGCGGCAAACTTTCGCCCAGCGTCAGGAAAAGTTGGCGCGCCATCACGTTGTTGCTGAATTTGTTAATGTCGCGAATGATGTTGCTCAAGGGGTCGGAACGATGCACTGAGAACAGCATTGCCGTCGCACTTGCACTGCCATCACGTTGCCGGCCTTGCAGTGTTCCGCCGAGATTTTTCCACATGGTGCGGAATACTGACTCGATATAACGGGTGTGCGGCATCACGCTCAAATTCTGCTCGCGTTCTCCGCAGCCGATGGGATAGTCGCCTTGCAACACCACACTGTCGCCGCCGGGCTGTATGCTGAACCTGTCGTCCCAGTTGTCGCAATTTCCTCTCGTGCCATTGGGGGTGAGTTGATTGTCCAGCCTCATGCCATCCAGCGGCGGTTCACTGACAACTTTCAGCCCGGCGCCGTCCGGCAGGTAGCGCAGGCGCAGTGTATTGAAGTTGAGCAGCATGGCATCTGGGCCGACGTTGTAGGCGCGCACCGGATCGTTGTCGAATTCTGCCGGGTCGTGCTCCGGCAGATCGAAATAGCTACGATCCAGCACCAACTCGCCGCGAATGTCGCGCAGTCCGCGCGCGCGCAGCTCACTCAACCATAGCCAGAATTGCTCGATGGTGAATTTCGGGTCGCCGTAACCTTTCAGGACCAGATCACCGTCCAGCACGCCGTCCTTCAGCTCGCCGTCGATGTAAGCCTCTGTCTTCCAGGTGTAGGCCGGGCCGAGCAGGTCGAGCGCGGCATAGGTGGTGAGCAGCTTTATGGTGGAAGCCGGATTCATCGGGCGTTGTGCGTTGATCTTGATGAGCGGGGTATGTTTGCCCACCTCGCGCACTTCTACAGAGATGGCAGATTGCGGAATACCGGCCTTTTTCAATTCCTGAATGACGCTTGTGGGCAATCCGGCGGCGTAAATCGGGAGAGTCAGGATAGATGCAAATAACAAACCCATTGAGAGAACGAAACGCGACACGAGTCCGTAATTCCCGCGCAGGCGGGAATCCGGTTTTTTTGTTTTGCCAGATTCCCGCCTGCGCGGGAATGACGAAATGGTTTTCATGTCAGGCAGTCAATCACTTCCAGTGTGCGTGTGGCGAGCAGCCGCATCTCGTCTTCGCTGATGATATAGGGCGGCATGAAATATACCGTGTTGCCCATCGGGCGCAACAACAATTCGCGCTGCAGGCCCGCGCTGAAACAGCGTTGGGCGAAGTCGGCGTGCGGCGTGTCCACCTCGAAGGCCCAGACCATCCCGGTGTGGCGGAAGTTCCGTACCTTGGGGTGGTCGCGCAAGGGTTGGGCGATGCGGTTGAAAAAATCAGCCTTGCTGCGGTTCGCCCTGAGCACATCGTCCTGTTCGAAAATTTCCAGTGTGGCGAGTGCGGCGCGGCAGGCGAGCGGGTTGCCGGTGTAGGAATGCGAATGCAGGAAGCCGCGCGCGTTCTCGTCGGCATAGAACGCCTGATAGATGGCGTCGGTCGTCATCACGATGGACAGCGGCAGGTAACCACCAGTGATGCCTTTCGAGATGAGCAGGAAGTCGGGGGTTATGCCATTTCCTGCCTCCTTTCCCGCGCCATCGCGCACCCCTCTCACGCTTGCGGGAGAGGGGCTGGGGGAGAGGGTTGCCTGCTCACACGCGAACATTGTTCCAGTTCGGCCCATGCCGACCGCGATCTCATCGGCGATCAGGTGCACACTGTATTGCGTACATAATTCGCGTGCCCGTTGCAAATAGGCCGGGTGGTACATCGCCATGCCGGTAGCCCCCTGAATCAGCGGCTCGACGATGAAGGCAGCGATCTGGTTGTGGTGCTGTTGCAGGTGCATTTCCAGCGCATCGGCGCAGCGCAGCGCAAACGCTTCCGCGCCTTCTCCCGCTTCAGCTTCCCGCCAGTCCGGGCTGGGCACGGTGGCGTTCTGTTTGACCAGCGCGCCATAGGCATCGCGGAACAGTGCGACATCGGTGACCGACAGCGCACCCAGCGTTTCCCCGTGGTAGCTGTTCTGCAGGCTGATGAATTGTGTCTTCTCCGGTTGGTCGCTGTTGCGCCAGTAGTGGGCGCTCATCTTCAATGAGATCTCGGTGGCGGAGGCGCCATCCGAGCCGTAAAAGCAATGTCCCAGTCCGTACGGCGCCAGTTCGCGCAATCTTTCTGACAATTGCACCACCGGTTCGTGCGTGAAGCCAGACAGCATCACATGTTCCAGTTTGCCGAGCTGGTCGGTAAGGGCGGCGTTGATGCGCGGGTTGCAATGCCCGAACAGATTCACCCACCACGAGCTGACCGAGTCCAGATAGCGCTTGCCGTCGAAGTCGTACAGCCAAACACCCTCGCCGCGCGCAATGGGAACCAGCGGCAGCGTCTCGTGCCGCTTCATCTGGGTGCAGGGATGCCACACGGCGGACAGGCTGCGGGTGAGGAGATCGCGGTTGGAAGTCATGCGCGCCATCATAACGTAAGATGCAGGCATCACATCCAGCGGGAGATTGCCATGCGTATCTTCATCACCGGCGGAACCGGCTTGATCGGACGCGCTCTGTGCCGGGCGCTGCGGGCGGAAGGACATGCCCTGACGGTGTTGAGCCGCCATCCGGAAACGGTGGCGGCGAAATGCGGCGCCGGTGTGGAAGCGATGTGTGTACTCGCCGAATGGACGCCGCAGCGTGCCTTCGATGCGGTGATCAATCTGGCCGGCGAGCCAATCGTCGATGCACGCTGGTCTGTGCGGCGCAAACAGGTGCTGTGGGACAGTCGCGTCACCCTCACCGGGGAACTGGTGCGCCGGATCAATCTGGCCGAACATAAACCGGCGGTGCTGTTGAGCGGCTCGGCGGTGGGGTATTACGGCGACCGCGGTGAAACCGTGCTGGATGAAAACGCCGGTGCGGGCAGTGGTTTTTCCGCTGAACTATGTCAGTCATGGGAGGTCGCCGCGCGGGAGGCTGAAAAGCAGGGTGTGCGTGTTTGTCTGCTGCGGACTGCACCGGTATTGAGCAATGACGGCGGCCTGCTGGACAAAATGCTGCTCCCGTTCAAGCTGGGCCTGGGCGCGCGTCTCGGCGATGGCCGGCAATGGATGAGCTGGATCCATATTGACGACTACGTCGCGCTGGTGCTGCGCCTGTTGCAGGATGCGCAGGCACACGGCCCGTTCAACATGGCCGCGCCGCAGCCGGTCACCAATGCCGAGTTCACCCGCACGCTGGCACACGTCCTGCATCGTCCGACATTTTTCGTCGCGCCTAGCCTCGTGCTGAAGGCTGTTATGGGCGAGCGTTCCGCACTGCTGCTGGAAAGTCAGCGCGTGTTGCCGTTGCGTTTGGAGGCAGCGGGAGCACGGTTTTCCTTTGCCAACCTTGAATCCGCATTGCGGGCATTGTTGCCCTGAACTGCCCGCCAAAATAAAAACCCCTTGCGCACTTGAATTCATCCGGTGTCGCCCTTATTATTGGCACTCGCTGGCGTGGAGTGCTAACTTCCCGCCTCCGCAAATGATTAACTCACTGATTTTAGGAGAAATAAGCATGAAGATTCGTCCTTTGCATGACCGCGTGATCGTTAAACGCATGGAAGAAGAGCGCAAGACCGCGTCCGGCATCGTGATTCCCGATGCAGCAACCGAGAAGCCTGACCAGGGCGAAATCGTCGCTGTGGGCAATGGCAAGATTGGTGATGACGGCAAACTGCGCCCAATGAGTGTCAAGGTTGGCGACAAAGTGTTGTTCGGCAAGTATTCCGGTCAAGCTTTCAAGATGGACGGTGTCGAGCTGCTGCAAATGCGCGAGGAAGACATCATCGGCGTGATCGAAGCTTAAGCAATCAATAAATTCAGGAGAATTAAACATGGCAGCTAAAGACGTAAAATTTCATGACGCAGCACGTGCCAAGATGGTCGTGGGCGTTAACATTCTGGCCGATGCGGTCAAAGTAACTCTGGGCCCCAAGGGCCGTAACGTGGTGCTGGATCGTTCCTACGGCTCGCCCACCATCACCAAGGACGGCGTGTCTGTCGCCAAGGAAATCGAACTGAAGGACA
>DISA01000011.1 GCA_002421915.1 Gallionellaceae bacterium UBA6222 | reverse complement strand
TGGACTTAATCAGAGATTCCTTAGGCAAATCGACCCCTTGAACGCCATTGAAGTCATCAGGGACCTTAAAGCCATCAGGCATCTCCGTCAAACCTTCGTCGATGGCTTGAGCCGCCAGCTCCTGCATGGTCCACCACCGGGCAGATGTGGAAGGCCATCCGAGGCGGGCAATAAGAATGCTAAGGTCGTCCATCAAGCCTACCGACATGGCGGGCGAGACTAACTCAGCCGCCCAACAAGGCTGCTCCAGAGGAAGGTTACGGGTATCATGTACATCCACGGCACAGAATCCAACGATCACCGTGCAGGTTAAAAATGAGCAGAAGACGCACCGCATTTTTTATTTCCGACCGTACCGGCATCACCGTTGAAAAACTGGGACGCAGTATGTTGAGCCAGTTCGACGGTATCGAATTCAATCAGGTCACTCTGCCCTTCGTGGATTCTATCGAGAAGGCTCATAGCGCAGTTAATCGTATCAATCAGGCTGCGATGGAAGATGGACGTCGTGCCATTGTATTCAGCACTCTCATTGTTGCTGATATTCACAACGTTATCGAGGAATCAGACGCACTTATTCTGGATCTGTTCGAGAGTTTCATCGTGCCGCTTGAGGATGAGCTGGGTATCCAATCATCACACGCGGTCGGGCGCCCACACGAGACCGGAATACATTACAACGAGCGCATGGACGCGGTGAATTACGCACTCAATCATGATGATGGCGGCATCTCGCGCGAGCTGGAACGCGCCCAGATCATCTTGGTCGGAGTGTCGCGTTCCGGCAAATCACCCACTTCACTGTATCTGGCGCTGCAATTCGGCATCTTCGCTGCCAACTATCCGCTGGTGCCGGAAGATTTTGAGAATAAGTCGTTGCCAGCCGCACTCAAACCGCTACTCCCCAAAGTTCAAGGACTCACCATCCAGCCGGAACGTTTGGCGCAGATTCGTGCCGAGCGCATGCCAAACAGCCGGTATGCCTCGCTGGAAAATTGCAGAAAAGAGATACAGCAGGCGGAAGCCCTGATGCTTAGTGCCAATATCCCCATGCTGGATGTCACCACCATCTCGGTGGAAGAGATCGCCACCACGCTGTTGCACCAGACCGGGTTGAAACGCTGATGATTTGCCGGGTTGAAACCCGACCTACAAGCGCTGGCGCAGCGCTTCAAACAGACACACCGCCGCGGCCGCCGCCGCATTCAATGATTCGACCTTGCCGGGCATTGGAATGATGAACCGTTCCTGCACTGCATCCTGCATGGCCCGCGACAGCCCCGCACCCTCGTTGCCAATGGCAAAGCCCAGTTTCCCGCGCAGGTTGCAGGCGTAAAGCGAGCGCTCTGCCTGCAAAGACGCTGCCAGTATCTTGCCGGTGAATTCGCCGGCGACGTTGACAAGATCGGCATGCGCGTGAATGCTCAAGGCAAAATGCCCACCCATGCCGGCGCGCAATACTTTGGGCGACCACGCATCGGCGCAGCCTTTCGACAAAAACACCGTATCACAGCCTGCCGCCGCCGCACTGCGCAGGATGGAACCGAGGTTGCCGGGATCCTGGATGTCTTCCAGCAGCAGCGCGAACTGGCTGTGCGCAGGCACGATTGACGGCTGCGGTACAGTGATCAACGCCAACAAACCATTCGGGGTCTTGAGTTCGGAGAGCAGCGCGAACAGGGCATTGTCAAGCAATGTGCACGGAATATCCGTACAGCGCGCGCGCAACTCGCCAATTTCCGCATCGTGCAGCGCGCTGTCGTTCAGCAGCAGATGCAGCGGACGCTGGCCGGAAGCGAGTAGTGCTTGCAACAAGTGGGGGCCGTCGAGCAGCGTCTGTCCCGCATCGTCCCGTGCGCGCGGCGACCCTGCCAGTTTGCGCAGCGACTTAAAGAAAGGATTGTCGCGCGAGGTGATGCGCTTGCTTGCAGGCATCAGTTGCGGTCTTGCCCGCTCTGATCGATCAGGCTACCCATTTCTTCCAGCGCGGGCAGTTCATTCAACGTGCGCAGGTTGAGGTCGTCCAGTAACTGCTGGGTGGTGGCAAACAACTCCGGCTTCCCCGGTGTGTCGCGGGTGCCGATGACTTCGATCCAGTCACGCCCTTCCAGTGTTTTCAATATCTGCGCCGACACCGCGACACCGCGGATCTCTTCGATGTCGCCGCGTGTCACCGGCTGGCGGTAGGCAATGATCGCCAGCGTCTCCATCACGGCACGCGAGTAACGCGGCGGCTTCTGCGGGTTGAGACGGTCCAGATATTCCTGCAACTCTGGACGCGCCCGGAAGCGCCAGCCGCTGGACACCCGGGTTAGCTCGATCCCGCTGTCGGCATAGCGTGTGGCGATCTGTTGCAGCCATTTTTCGATCTGCCGATTTTCCAGCGACACCTCGCTCAAACGCTTGAGGTCGGCCAGTGACAGCGGTTCCTCCGCGGTGAGCAACGCGGCTTCGATCACACGCTGGAGCAGGCTGGCATCAACGTCATGTTCGACGACAGCCAGCGCATGTTCGGCTTCATTTGGCAGTGATGGCACGGCTGGTTCTGACATAGATGTTCCCCAACGATTCAGTTTGTGTGATTTCGATCAGTGTTTCTTTGGCAAGCTCCAGAATGGCGATGAAGGTGACGACCAATATCGGTATTCCGGCACCCGATTCGAACAATTGCTCGAACGGGACGAAATCGCAATTGCGCAGGTGGCGCAGCACTTTGCTCATCTGCTCGCGCACCGAGAGTTCTTCACGGCGCACGGTATGACTCGCGTTCACTTTGGCACGGGTCAGCAAGGCGAGCCAGGCATTTTGCAAGTCTTCAACACTGACATTCGGCAGGCGCTCGACCACCGTGCGCTCGATCAGCACCTGCACCAGTTGAAAATCACGCCCGGCCTGCGGCAGCTCGTTCAGTTTGTGTGCCGCCAGCTTCATTTGCTCGTATTCGAGCAGGCGCCGCATCAACTCTACCCGCGGATCCTCCTCGCTCGCCTCCCCGTTTTCCTTGGGCGGGCGCGGCAACAGCATGCGCGATTTAATCTCGATCAGCACCGCCGCCATCAGCAGATATTCCGCCGCCAGCTCCATACGGTGCTGCTTCATCGCCTCGATATAGCCGATGTATTGCAGGGTCAACTGCGCCATCGGAATATCGAGCGGGTCGAGATTGTGTCTGCGGATGAGGTAGAGCAGAAGATCGAGCGGGCCCTGGAACGACTCCAGCGCCACTTCCAGCGCATCCGGCGGAATGTACAGATCCTGCGGCATCTCCGCCATCGGCTGCCCGTGGATATAGGCCACCGGAGGGGTGATGGGCAGATCGGCTTGGCGCAGGAGATCGCTCACTTGTATTCCAGCCCCATCACTTCGCGCACATCGCGCATGGTGTCCTTCGCCAGTTCGCGTGCTTTTTCACAACCGTCGGCAATGATGTTGCGCACCAGACCGGGATCGTCCAGATAGAGCTGCGCGCGTTCACGCATTGGCCGTTGCTCGGCCAGCACCGCGTCGATCACCGGCTGTTTGCATTCGATGCAACCGATGCCCGCGCTGCGGCAACCCTGTTGCACCCATTGCTTCGTATCCTCGCCGGAATAAACATGATGCAATTGCCACACCGGGCACTTGTCCGGATCGCCGACATCGGTGCGGCGGATGCGCGCCGGATCAGTCGGCATAGTGCGGATTTTCTTTGTGACACTTCCCTCGTCTTCGCGCATGCTGATGGTGTTGTTGTAAGACTTGGACATTTTCTGCCCGTCCAGTCCCGGCATCTTTGACGCGGCAGTCAGCATTGCTCTCGGCTCGGACAGGATCATCTTGCCGCCGCCTTCCAGATAGCCGAACAGGCGTTCGCGGTCACCGTGGCTCAGGCTTTGCTGTTCATCCAGCAAGGACTTGGCAGATTCCAGCGCCTCATCGTCGCCCTGCTCCTGAAAGCGGGTGCGCAGTTCGGTGTACAGCTTGGCCTTTTTCCCGCCGAGTTTTTTGACCGCCGCTTCGGCCTTCTCCTCAAAACCGGGTTCGCGCCCGTAGATGTGGTTGAAGCGGCGCGCGATCTCGCGCGTGAATTCGATGTGCGGCACCTGATCTTCGCCCACCGGCACCTGTGTGGCGCGATAGATGAGGATGTCGGCACTCTGCAGCAGGGGATAACCGAGGAAACCGTAGGTGCTTAAATCCTTTTCCGAGAGTCTTTCCTGCTGGTCCTTGTAGGTCGGCACACGTTCCAGCCAGCCCAGCGGGGTGATCATCGACAGCAGCAGGTGCAGTTCGGCATGTTCCGGCACGCGCGACTGGATGAACAACGTGGCGTGCGCCGGATCAACACCGGCCGCCAGCCAGTCAATAACCATGTCCCACACGCTCTGCTCGATAACCTGCGGCGTGTCATAGTGGGTAGTCAGCGCATGCCAGTCGGCGACAAAGAACAGACATTCGTACTCGTGCTGCATGCGTACCCAGTTTTTGAGTACGCCGTGGTAATGGCCCAGATGCAAACTACCGGTGGGACGCATCCCGGATAACACGCGATCAGCAAACATGATTCTATTTTTTCACAAGATAAGGTTGATTAAATTCATCACCATCCCAAACAACGGGGTGATGATCCAGCCCAGCACCGGCGTGATCGCCAGCCCGATGAGAATGAACAAACCGTAAGGCTCGATGCGCGACAACTGGTAAGCCTGCCGGTGTGGCAGAAGACTGACCGCGACGCGCCCGCCATCCAGCGGCGGCAAGGGTAACAGATTGAGCACCATCAGGATCACATTGATCTTGATGCCGATCTGCGCCATCTGCAACATCGGCTCGGCAAAATAGCTGCCCGGGAATGACCAGGCAAGCTTGATCACCAGCGCCCATAAAAAAGCCATCAGCAGGTTCGATGCCGGCCCGGCGATCGCCACCCACAGCATGTCTTTTTTGGGATGGCGCAAGGCGGAAAAATTAACCGGAACAGGTTTCGCCCACCCGAACAGGATACCCCCCAACACCAGCGTCAGCAGCGGCAACAGGATGGTGCCGACCGGATCGATGTGGCGGACCGGATTCAACGAAATACGCCCCGCCTGATATGCCGTCATATCACCGAAATAGCGTGCCACATAGCCGTGCGCAGCTTCATGCAGGGTAATGGCGAACAGGATGGGAATCGCTGCAACCGCAATCAGTTGAATAAGATGGTCCATCTAGTTTTCGACCCCAAAGGGGGCGAGCGCACCGCACCCGGCTCGCAGCAATTGCGGCGTAGTACCAGTCAGATCGATCACGGTGGTCGGCTCGATACCAACTGTGCCGCCCTCGATAACAAGATCGACCTTGTGTTCAAGCTGCCCACGTATTTCATCCACATCGGTTAACGGATATTCCGCATCGGGCAAGATCAGGGTGGAACTCAACAGCGGTTCACCCAGCTCCTGCAACAGCGCCAATGCCACCTGGTGATCCGGAATGCGCACGCCTATCGTGTTGCGTTTGGGGTGCTGCAGGCGGCGCGGCACTTCTTTGGTCGCCGCCAGAATAAAGGTATAAGCACCCGGCGTGTTTTGTTTGAGCAGTCTGAACTGGGTGTTGTCTACCCGCGCATAGCTGGCCAGTTCCGACAGGTCGCGGCAGACCAGGGTCAGATGGTGCTGTTCGTCCAGCGCACGGATCTGGCGGATTCGTGTGATCGCATCCTTGTCCTCCAGATGGCAGCCCAGCGCATAGCCGGAATCGGTGGGATAAACGATCACCGCCCCTTCGCGCAACAGCGCTGCCGCCTGTCTGACCAGACGCATGTTGGGATTATCGGGGTGAATCTGGAAGAACTGTGCCATCAGGCCGCCTTCAATTCCGCCAATGGCGGCAATTCCCAATCAGCCCAGACCGGACGACAACCCGTCGGCATATCCGGCAATCGCCCCATATCACGGTAACTCTCATTCGGCCCGTGAAAATCGGAGCCGCATGAACAACTCAGCCCGAACTCTCCTGCGTAGCGCGCAAACTCGGCGTATTGCGCCGGGGTGTGGCTGCCGGTCACCACTTCCAGAGCCTGCCCACCACAGGAGACGAATTCGGCCAGCAACTCGCGCATGGTCTTGCTGCCCATACTTTTACGCCCCACCATGTAGCGACCCGGATGCGCCAGCACTGCAATGCCACCGCTTCCCTTTATCCAGTCGATCGCATCGGACAGGGTCGCCCACTGATGCGGCACATAGCCCGGTTTTCCCTGCGCCAGATAACGGTTGAAGACGCTTTTTACATCCTTGCATTGGCCGGATTCGACCAGGTGGCGGGCGAAATGAGTGCGCCCGATCATGTTGGGATTGGTGGTGAAGCGATAGGCTCCTTCCAGCACCCCACGGATGCCCACTTTGGCCAATTCGTCCGCCATCTTCTGCGCGCGCGCGCCGCGACCACTGCGCACCTGTCGCAGTCCTGCCACCAGCGGCGGATAGGAGGGGTCAATCTTCAGGCCGACAATGTGCAGGGTATATTTGTGCCAGGACACCGAGATTTCGACGCCATTGATGAAGTTCATACCGTGCTGAACGGCGGTAGCATATGCTTCAGCCAAACCATCCAGCTCGTCGTGGTCGGTCAGCGCCATTGTCTTGACCCCGCGTTCCGCCGCGCGCGCAACCAGCTCGGCCGGCGTGAGCGTGCCGTCGGAATAAGTGGAATGGCAGTGCAAATCGTAATCAAGCACTTTGATACCCCTGGCCAGTATCACGAGCAATCTGCCTACGCAGTTGATTGACAGGGGTATCACGCATCACTGCCGCCCTTCTTCATCGCCTTGCCTTCTTCGGCGCGGCGTCGCCGCACTTCCTTCGGATCGGCGATCAATGGGCGGTAGATCTCGATGCGGTCCAGCTCGCGCAGCTCGGCATCGGGCTTGGTCAATTTGCCGAAAATACCCAGCTTATTTTTACCCAAATCAATCTCCGGATATTTCGCAAGGATGCCTGACAGCTGCACCGCCTCGGCGACTTTTGTCCCCGCCGGCACATTGAATCTCAATAAGGTTTGTTCGTGCGGCAAGGCATAGACCAGTTCGACTTTGATTGTTTCAGCGTTCATTTGGCGGCATAAACCTTTTCGGCACGGTGGATGAAAGCATCCACAAAACTGTTGGCAATGTAGTGAAACACCGGCCCCACAACTTTCTCCAGCAATTTGTTGGAAAACTCGTAATGCAACCGGAATTGTATTTTACAGGCTTCATCGCCCAAAGGGATGAATCGCCAACTTCCGTCCAATCGGCGGAAAGGGCCATCAAGCAGGGTTATCTCGATTTCGTGCGGTGGCTGGCGCCGGTTCTCCGTGGAAAACTGCTGCTTGATATGGTGATAATTGATGTGCAGGGTGGCATGCATGGTCGCCCCCTGTATATCGTCCACGCTCGCCCCGCCACACCAGGGCAAAAACTGTGGGTACGCCTCCACCTTATCCACCAGATCGAACATTTGTTGCGCGCTATGCGCCACCAACACCGTTTTTTCCACCAAAGCCATCGCTTGCCCAAGCCCGCCAATCAAAGGCTGGTAGAATATCGCAACCCACTGCAAAACTCACCCTCCAATGAGTATCATCCAAAATAAAAAAGCTTTTCACGACTACTTCATCGAGGAAAAACATGAAGCCGGCCTCATGCTGGAAGGCTGGGAAGTCAAAGCCATACGCGCCGGGCGCGTGCAACTGAAGGAAGCCTACGTCACCTCCAAGGATGGCGCACTCTACCTGTTCGGCTCACACATAAGCCCCTTGCTGAACGCCTCCACCCATATCCATCCCGACCCCGTGCGCACGCGCAAGCTGTTGTTGCACAAGCATGAGATCGACAAGCTCATCGGTAAAACCCAGCGTGCGGGCTACACCATCATGCCGCTGAACATGCACTACAAGGGCAGTCGCGTGAAGCTGGAGATCGGCTTGGCCAAGGGCAAGAAGGAATACGATAAGCGCGCCACCGAGAAAGAGCGCGAATCAAAACGCGAAGCCGCACAGGCAATCAAAAAGGAAAGACGCTAGCGTGTCACGCGTCATCGTCGCCTTGATGGCACTGCTTGCTTCAGTCAGTCACGCCCAACCCAAAGGAGCAGATATGCCCGCCACCCCGCAAACAGCCTATCTCGCCGGCGGCTGCTTTTGGGGAATGGAAGAACTGGTGCGTCAAATTCCCGGCGTGATTGACACCGAGGTCGGCTACACCGGCGGCGAAACACCAGGCGCAACCTACGAAATCGTGAAGACTGGTCGCAGCGGTCACGCGGAATCGCTAAAAATCCTGTTCGACCCCAAGCTGTTGACCTACCGCCACCTGCTATTCGAATTCTTCCGCCTGCACAACCCGACCACGCACAACCAGCAAGGAAATGACATCGGTACCCAGTATCGTTCCGCCATCTTCTATCTGAACGAAGATCAAAAACGCACTGCAGAGGAAGTCATCAAAACGGTCGATGCATCAGGCGACTGGCAGGCCCCGGTCGTAACAGAAATTGTGCCGTTCAAGGAGTTTCACCGCGCCGAGGAATACCACCAAAAGTATCTGGTAAAACACCCGCACGGGTATACCTGCCATTACCTGCGCCGCCTGACTCTCGGCGAGTGAACCGCTGTCACTTGCGCACGAAAGACAGCAACAGACCCGCCACCGCTCCGGCCGCCCCGCACAACAGCACCTTGTTGCGCATTTCCTCGATGCCGCTGATTGAGCGCAAAGCGCCCTGCAGCGAATTCCCGCCGAATGAGAACAGGTGTTGCAGACTGACGTACTCACCGCCCCATTTGCCGAACAGGGCGTAGCCGATGGCCAGCCCGACAAAACCCAGAATAATGATGCCGCTCAGTCTCCTCATGCTCTTTCCTTTCTCTCATTGATCCAATAATTTGACCGAAACTGCGGCGGTCTTGCGGTCGATCTCCATCTGCACCACGCAATATTCGGTATATTCACCCATCGGCGCGGGATCGTCCGCACAACTGCAACCGCCGATGATGCTGGCATAAAAGATCCCCACCCTCACCCCGATCACCTGTTCCGTGGCATGCAGATAATGGATGATGACCGTGATCGGTGCAGCAACGACCCGATCGCCGAGTGCCAGCCCTTGTTGCAGGGGCAAGTCATCCACCACACGCGCCATTTCCTGTTTCAGAACGGATTCAAATGCTGCGCTCCCCCACGCGGCCAGCGCGCGCTCAAAGACCATTCCGGCGGTGCTAGCCACGTCCCTGTTCCATAACGCTCGGCGGTTCGGCCAGCGCCTGCAGCACTGCACGCAGCAGGTCCCAGCAGCGCGCCACCGATGCGATCTCGACCCGCTCGCCGGGGGCATGCGCACCGCTGATGTCGGGTCCGAAGGAGATCATGTCCAGATGCGGATGGCTTGCCGCAAACAGACCGCATTCCAGCCCGGCATGGATCACCTGCAAGGAGGCGGGCTGGCCGAATTGCGCGGTATAGACCTGCTGACAGCGCGCGAGCAACACGGAAGACGGGTTCGGTATCCAGCCCGGATAAGCACCATCCTTCCAGGCACGCAGGCCGTAGCTGGTAGCAAATGAAACCAGTTTGTCGGCCAGCGCATCCGCGCTCGCATCGTGCAGGGAACGCACTTTGAATGTGACCTTGAGCGTGCCCTGCGCCAACGCCAGCACACCCAGATTGCTGGAGGTATCGGTCACCCCCGGAAAATCTTCGCTGATGCGCGCGACCCCGTTGACGGCGCTATCGAGGAAAGCCAGCAGGTGATCCCGCTCCGCCGAATGCACGGCCTTGCCCACAGGCGACTCATCCAGTTCATAGCGGAACACCACACCGGGATCCGATTCGGCAAAGCGTTGTTGCCATGCCGCCTGCCGATGTTCTACCCATTCATCAATCCCGGACACCGCGGCAAGCGGCAACGCACACACGGCGAACGCCTCGCGCGGAATGGCGTTGCGCACCGTACCGCCCTGCATTGCGATCAAATGGAAATCCGTGTGCGCCGACAGATCGCGCAGTGCCTCGGCCAGTAATTTGATAGCGTTGCCGCGCCCGAGGTGGATGTCGATGCCGGAATGCCCGCCACGCAGACCGGACACGTCGAAGCGCAACACCGCATAGCCTGCGGGTAATTCCTCCTGTGCGCAATCGTGGCGCACCTCCGACACGTTACCGACAAGGTCGGCCGATTGCGGGAGGAGGTGC
>DISA01000054.1:419-12141 GCA_002421915.1 Gallionellaceae bacterium UBA6222 | reverse complement strand
CCATGACGCGCGCCTACCGCACCGGACAGACCCTGGTGGTCGGCAGTCTGGCCTATAGCACCATCGTATTCTCCGCGCTGTTCGGCCTGCTGTTCTGGAGCGAGTTATTGAGCCTGAGCGCATGGTTCGGCATCGCACTCATCATCGCCAGCGGCATGTTAAGCTTGCGCCTGTCACCCCACCCCAACGAGACACCGAAATGATCACCATCGAAGACAAGAACAATCTGGTCAACATCGCCGTCATGGGCGAATTCACCATTGCCGATTTCAAGCAGTTCGAAGAGCACGCCCTGTACAAACTAAAGGGCGGCGGAAGAGTGAATCTGATATTCGACCTGCGCGGCATGCTCGCCTATACCCCGGACGTGGCGTGGGAAGAAATCAAATTCTTCAGCCGCCAGCACAACCATGACTTCGACAAGATTGCCGTCGTCACCGACAATCAGTGGCTCGCCTGGCAGGCATGGCTATCGCGCCTGTTCATGGATGCGGATATTGAGGCGTTCAGCAACTACGGGGAAGCACAGGAGTGGGTGCAGCTTCAGGAAGGCGGCGATTAAATCAGGCATATGCTTTCCGGGTAGGGGGCGCTCGCTCAATGACTAAAGCCGGGCAACTTGGGTAGTTGCGGCCATTCGACTGCGTCGAGCATATTTTTTACATACAAGCCGAGTTCCGTATCCCCTTCGATAGAAAGTTCGCGATTGAAGAACAGCGTGTCGGGGTCTTCCTGTCTGGCGAGAAGTTGCATAAAAGCGGACAGGTTGGCACGGAAGGCAAGATCAGGCGTTTGTGCCGGGGAAAACAGCGGGCGAAAAAGTCCGTCACGGCAGGTGAAATGCGCCTTGCCGCCGGTATCGAGCACTTCGACAAAAAAGCTGCGGCCTTCCAGCACGGACAGACTTTCCACGGGCAACAGCTTCATCTTCACCGTAGCATTCAATCCGGCGATCAGCGTCATGGTATGCGGCCATTGCGGCAGTTTGCCGCCGATGCGCGCGATGATGGCGGGCAACTGGAATTTCGGGATGCTGATCTTTTTGCCCATGATTTATGCTCCTTGCAGCTTGCCAATTTCACTCTGGTGACGCCGTGCGATACCCGCATCACCAAACCAGTAACCGTCAACCATGCCCTCGTCACTCCAGCCACCCGTATCGGTTTCAGGCGATTCTCCGCGCCGCGCCGCATCGAATGCCTGAATAATCTGCGCCATACGCTGCGCCTGCGGGCTGATGCGGATGATCTCGACGCCCATTTTGAGCATGTCCGGCACTTCATGCAACAGATTGTAATGCTGTGCCGACATGGTCTGGATCCCGTTGATGGCGAGGAAGGGTTGGCCTTCACGGGTTTTCAGCGTCATCCCCGCAGGATGCTCCACGCATTTGAACTGGCAATCATCCTTGTTCAGCCCGTAATGGCGCGCGGTAAAACAGCGCGCCGAGAACGCCAGGGGTAGTTTGCCAAAAACAAAGACTTCGGTCTCAACACCATCCGGGCGGCTTCCGTGCAGGGTTTCGACCAGCTTGCGATCCGCTTCCAGCGGCGGCACCCAGCGCTGCATGCCGTAGCGCGCATAGGTGTCCAGCGTGGTCCGGTTATAAATGTTCAGGTGCGGGCCGGCCACAAAAGGCCGCCCGGCGGCGATGTTCACGGCCCCGAGATCGTTGGCTTCCACCTTGCATCCGCCTTCATCCATCAAACGGCGCAATGCTTTCAGGTCGCCTTCCGATTCGAGCAAAGCCTGTGCAGAAACGACTACCTCTTTGCCGGCATCGCCCAGCTCGCGCGCCAGCACGATCCAGTCGGCCACGCGCATAAGTTGACGGCGCGAACAGACGACCTCGCCGATGTAAATAATATCGATCGCCGGGTTCTGCGCCATTTCGGCGTAGAAATCCTGCACCTGTTGTTTCGGCCAGAAAAACAGCAGTGGCCCCAAGGCTAGTTTCATGGGGTTATCTCCAGGGCCTGCTATACGCACCGAGTGTCACCTGGCTGCCTTCCGAAACCTTGGATAGTTCCGATTGCCAAGCCGCCTCCACACGGTATTGCCCCTCTTCGCGGGCCAGCGCATCCAGTGCCGCACGCATATTTTTGGTAACTTGCGCGACGTAAGTCGGGCTGCGCTGACGCCCTTCGATCTTGATCGCGGCTACGCCGATACGGGCAATATCGGGCAATATCTCCAGCACATTGAGACTGGTCGGTTCTTCCAGCGCGTAATACGTCTCACCGCCGACTTCAAAGCGGCCCTTGCACAAGGTTGGATAGCCGGCGGCTTCGTTGTCGTCAAAACGGTCGATCAAAATTCCGTTCAGGCGCGTCGTCATCTGTCCCGGCGTTTTTTCCCACTTGACATATTTGGCCGGCGAACAGGCGCCAACCGTATTCGGCGATTCGCCGGTGGCATAGGAAGAAAGCCAGCAACGCCCTTCGTTCATCACGCACAAACTGCCAAAACCGAACACCTCGATCTCGACGGACGTATTCGTGATCACATTTTCAACCTGCGCCAACGTCAGCACGCGCGGCAACACCGCGCGCCGCACCCCGAATTCGCGCTGCGCAAAATTTACCGCTTCGTAACTGGTGGCCGAACCCTGCACCGAAAGGTGCAGACGCAAGTCCGGGTGGCGGCGGGCAGCGTAATCCAGCAACCCGACATCGGCCAGGATGACCGCATCGACACCCATTTCAGCCGCACCGTCCACCGCCCTTTGCCAGTCCGCGTCACGCCCGGGCTGCGCGAACGTATTGATCGCCAGAAGCACATGGCGTCCACGCGACTGCGCATAGCGGATACCCTCGCGCATCGCCTTCTCGTCAAAATTGAGGCCCGCAAAGTTACGCGCATTGGTATCGTTCTTGTAACCGAGATAGACAGCATCCGCACCGTTGTCGATCGCCGCTTTCAACGCGGGAAGACTGCCCGCAGGACAGATGAGTTGCGGGATTTTTTCGCGAGACATCAGAACTCCTTTGAAAAACTACGGGTAAGCTCGAAAAACTGCTGCACGGCGGATTTGTGTTCCCTGGCGAGTACCACGATTGCGGGTTGCAAGGATAATCCAAAAACAACTTGTGCACTGCTGACATTCGTCAAAACACGGATCACCAGCAAAGTTTTGCGGAATACCCGGCCAACAAAAAACCCGCTTGCGCGGGTTATTTGGTGCACGGTGAAACATCACTGAATCACTTCAGCTTGGTTTCCTTATATGCGACATGCTTGCGCACCACCGGGTCGAATTTCATGAATTCGAGCTTTTCCGGAGTGGTGCGTTTGTTCTTGTTGGTGGTGTAGAAATGCCCCGTACCTGCGGAGGATTCCAGCTTGATCTTTTCGCGTGCGCCTTTTGCCACAGTCGTTCTCCTTTATACCTTCTCGCCACGGGCACGCATCTCGAACAGCACGGCTTCGATGCCGTTCTTGTCGATGGTGCGCAGCGCGGCATTGGTCAGGCGCAAAGACACCCAACGATTTTCCGATTCAACCCACAGGCGGCGGCGTTGCAGATTCGGCAAGAAACGACGCTTGGTTTTGTTGTTGGCGTGGGAAACATTGTTACCCACCATCGGGGCTTTCCCCGTGACTTGACAGACGCGTGCCATGACTAACTCCAGACCAGTTGCAAAAATGAGGCGCGGATTCTACCCAAAGCGGCAAAAACACACAACCGAAAGTTTCTATTTGTTTTTTCGATACAAGGCCGACTGGGCATGCGCCTGTAAACCCTCTCCAAACGCCAGCGTGGCGGCGATATCACCCAGTTTTTGGGCGCCCGCCCTGGATACCTGGATCAGGCTGCTGCGCTTCTGAAAGTCATACACCCCCAGCGGCGAAGAGAAACGCGCGGTGCCGGAAGTGGGCAGCACATGGTTCGGCCCGGCACAATAATCGCCCAGTGATTCGGAGGTGTAGCGCCCCATGAAGATGGCGCCCGCATGTTTGATCTGCGGCAGCAGACTTTGCGGGTCTGCAACCGATAACTCCAGGTGTTCCGGCGCAATACGGTTGCTGATACGGCATGCCTCATCCAGATCGGCGACCTGGATCAGCGCGCCGCGATTTTCGAGCGCAGTCCGGATGATGTCGCGGCGCGGCATCTGTTCCAGCAGTTTGTCGGCACTCGTCGCGACGCGCCCGATGAAGGCGGCATCCGGCGACAACAGGATGGCCTGCGCCAGTTCGTCATGCTCGGCTTGGGAAAACAGATCCATCGCCACCCAATCCGGATCAGTGTTGCCGTCACAGATAACTAAAATCTCGGACGGCCCCGCGATCATGTCGATGCCGCAGGCACCGAACACGCGACGCTTGGCCGATGCCACATAGGCATTGCCGGGGCCGACGATCTTGTCCACTTTGGGGATGCTCGCCGTGCCGTAAGCCAGCGCCGCCACTGCCTGCGCCCCGCCGATCGTGAACACGCGATCCACGCCGGCAAGATGCGCCGCCGCCAGCACCAGTTGATTCTTTACACCGTCCGGCGTTGGCACGACCATGATCAGCTCGGCCACACCCGCCACTTTCGCCGGCAAGGCATTCATCAGCACTGAAGAAGGATAGGCCGCCTTGCCGCCGGGCACGTACAGACCGACCCGATCCAGCGGCGTAACCTGCTGCCCGAGCAGCGTGCCGTCTTCGTCAAGGTAGCTCCAGGTGGTCTGCACCTGTTTCTGGTGGTAGGCGGTGACCCGCTGCGCCGCCTGTTGCAGCGCCAACTTCTGTGCCTCCGGCAGAGAATCGAATGCCGCCTTCAGTTCGCTCTGCGGCAACTCCATCGCAGCGGCACTCGCCAGCGGCAAACGATCAAACTTGCCGGTGTATTCGAGCACCGCTGCATCGCCGCGCTTCTTTACATCGTTCAGAATGGCGGCAACAGTCGCTTCCAGTTTTTCGTCGGCCGTCTCTTCGAAAGCGAGCAGCGTATTCAGCTTGGCATCGAAGTCGGCCTGCTTGGTTGATAGTCGTGTGATGTTCATTTAATGGCTCCGGCAAAAGCGTCCAGCATGGGCTGGATCATCGAGCGCTTCAACTTGAGTGATGCCTGATTCACCACCAGCCGCGAAGAAATCCGCCCGACTTCTTCCACGGCGACGAGGTTGTTCGCCTTGAGCGTATTACCGCTGGACACCAGATCGACTATGGCATCGGACAAACCGACCAGCGGCGCCAGCTCCATCGAGCCGTAAAGCTTGATCAGATCAACGTGCACACCTTTGGCGGCAAAATGTTCACGCGCGGTCTTCACATATTTGGTCGCCACGCGCAGGCGCGCGCCCTGTTTAACCGCCGACTCGTAATCAAAACCGTTTGGCACCGCGACCATCATGCGGCATTTGGCAATGTTCAGATCGAGCGGCTGGTACAGCCCGTCACCGCCGTGTTCGTTCAACACATCCTTGCCCGCCACGCCCATATCCGCCGCGCCATATTGCACATAGGTCGGCACATCGGACGCACGGACGATGATCAGCCGCACATCGGCACGGTTGGTCGGCAGAATGAGCTTGCGCGAAGTCTCCGGATCTTCCAGCGGCGTGATCCCCGCCGATTGCAGCAGCGGCAGGGTTTCTTCAAATATGCGGCCTTTGGATAAGGCGATAGTGATGCCTGTCATGATTGGGTTAATGCGTCTAAAGGGGCGTGCATTCTAGCGCCAAATGCGGGACAGGTCGAAATAGGCGGAATGATTCAGCCTTGCATTGCCAGCGTCTGCCAGTGCAGCCCCGCCCGGTCGGCACGCAATATCTGCGCCGCACCGCTGTCCCAATCGCCCAGCACCCAGCGTTCACAGGAATGTCCATCCACCTGGTGCAGATGTTGTGCCGGGCGGTGGGTGTGGCCGTGGATCAAACGCGGGTAGCGGTGCTGGCGCAGCAGGGCATGCACCGCATCTTCGTTCACATCCATAACCTCCATCGCCTTGCTGCGCTTTGCCTGTTCGCTCTGGCTGCGCATTTGCCCGATCTGCGCCTTGCGCTCGTCCAGCGGCAGCGCCAGGAAATCACCGCGCCACGCCGCACCGCGTACCTGCGCACGAAACTGCTGGTAAGCAGTGTCGTCGGTGCACAGCGCGTCACCATGTGTCAGCAGTGTAGGGGTGCCGTACAAATCAAGCAGGGTCGGATCCGCAAGCAAAGAGGCGCGGCACGCCGCCGCCAGTTGCTCATTCATCAGAAAATCCCGATTGCCGTGCATGATAAAAATGCGTGTGCCCCGCGCCGCCAGTTGGCGCAAGCTGCCGGTGACATTGGCATGAAACGGATCGGCGAGATCATCATCCCCCGCCCAATACTCGAACAGATCACCCAGAATATAGAGCGCTTCAGCTTGCGGTGCGGTGTCGCGCACAAAGTTCAGAAACAGCACCGCAGCGGGTGACTGTGCGGAACTCAAGTGCAGGTCGGAGATGAAAAAGGTGTGTGACATATCAGGATGCGGGGTTCGGGAACTGTCGTACTGCCGTTGACTGCATCCTGAATCCCGCGTCCTATATCCTCGTCACTGAGCGACTTCGGCTTTGATGATAATGACGTCTTCTTTCGGCACGTCCTGATGGAAGCCGCTGTTGCTTGTTTTGACCTTGGCGATGGCATCGACCACTTCCTTGCCCTCGACCACCTTGCCGAACACACAATAGCCCCAGCCATCCTGTCCCGGATAGTCGAGAAAACTGTTGTTCTTGGTGTTGATGAAAAATTGCGCAGTGGCCGAATGCGGATCGTTGGTGCGCGCCATGGCGATGGTG
Source organism: Gallionellaceae bacterium UBA6222 (assembly GCA_002421915.1). Taxonomy (GTDB): domain Bacteria; phylum Pseudomonadota; class Gammaproteobacteria; order Burkholderiales; family Gallionellaceae; genus Sideroxyarcus. The sequence continues at coordinate 5,378 of DISA01000054.1, read as the reverse complement.
TAAGTGTCGTTCTTCAGCCCGTTCGCCGCCTCGTTCTTCACCGGCGCGTTGGTTGTTTTCTGTTTCATGCCCGGTTCAAAGCCGCCGCCCTGGATCATGAAATTGGGGATCACGCGATGAAAGACCGTGTTGCTGTAGAAGCCGCTGTTCACATAGTCGAGAAAATTCTTCACGGTGAGCGGCGCTTTTTCAGCGTCGAGTTGCAGGGTGATGATGCCGTGGTTGGTGTGGAGTTTGACCATTTTCATTTTTCCATGGGTTGAAGAAGCGGCGTGTGCGGGCAGCAGAAAAAGTGTGCCCAGCAAGACAAACAGAGCGGAACGAAAAAATCTTTTCATGATGCGGAGCCCTCGTAAACGATCTGCCAGCGCCCGTCGCGTTTCTGCCAGTACTGGCGCTTGTGCATGCGATTGACCAAGTTGTTGCTGGCGTAGTCCTGCTCAAAATTGACGACAACCAGGTCTGGTTGGGTTGGATACGGAAAGACACTGAGACTCTCCACCTTGACCTTGATCCAGGTCTTGCCGGCGTTGACTTGTTGCTTATGTTGCGCAAAGGCGGCGCGCGCCAATTTGCCGGTGGAAAAATCCGGCGCGTAATGTGCCAGATATGAATCGGTATCCCGGCTTTCCCAGGCATTGCGCCATTGCTCAATAGCCGCCAACAACTCGTCGCGCTCCATGCGGCCGGCGTCGTCGAGCCAATCCATCTGGCTGGTGATGATGACCGGAGTTGTCCCAACCGAGATGTCTTTGCCAAGCTGGAGCAGATCGTTATTCGCAAGCACGACACAACCGTTGCTGGAGCGCGGCGCACGGCTGTAGGTATTGCTCGGCGTGCCGTGCAGCCAGATACCGTGACCGCCGCGCCCCTGCCGGATATCCCATTCGTTGGGGTAGCTGATCGGATAAGCACCGGCACCATAAAGGTCGGCCAGCTTATGCTGCGGAATGTGGCCATTCACAAAATACACACCGAGCGGCGTCTTCTGGTCACCCTCGACGATTTTGTCCGTGCCCTTCTTGCCCATGCTGATGTAGTAGTCGGCGACGTAATGCGGCTCACCGTTAACGTTCTCATACAGGTAGAGCGTGGATTTACTGGTGTCCACCACGATCGCGTGGCGTTGCCGCGCATTCAATTGCCACAGATAACGCGGCACGGCAATCGGTTGCTGCTGCTGGGCACGCTGCAGGCGCACCTGCGCTTCTTCGCGCAGATCCTGCAGCAATTCATGCGGCGCATCGGGTGCGTTGCCGAAATCGTTGAGCTGCCGTGACCGTGCCAACAACAAATCGCCCCGGACCAGCTGCGCCAACTTGAAATTCGGATTGAGTTTAAGCAGGGAATCGACTTCGTTCAGTGCGATGTCGAGACGATTGTCCCCGACCGCCTGCAGGCTTCTGGCCAGCGATTTTTCCACCTCGCGCGAATCAGGTTCGGCCACCGCATTCGCGGCCAGCAACGCAATCAGGGCAAGAAACAGACGCATGATTTAATTCCCGACACGCTCTTCGGTGATCTGCCAACGACCATCACGTTTGATCCACACCAGCGTTTTGCGGTCGGTACTCTTGAAATGGTTGGCGCGGTAATTCTGGATAAAAGTCACCCGCGCTTGCTGTGCATCAATGCGCGTCACTTTGGGATCGCTCACCGCAACCTGAATCGATTTCGGTTTGGTCAAACGTTCCTTGCGCAAGGCTTCCCATGCGCCGCGCGCCTGGCCGTCAGGCACCTTGAATTCGCCCGCGTAAAAGGACAGGTACTGCTTGACGTTCCGGCTCGACCAAGCCTTGGCCCAGCCTTGTGTTGCTTGCAATATCTCCGCATTCACATCAGGGGCGGGAGTGGCTTTGGCGGGTGCCGACACAGGTGCAGACGGCGTTTGGGCCTTGACCGGCGCGACGGGAACTACGGCCGGAACCACCGGTGCTGCCGCAACCGCCTCCTGTTTCTTCACCTCGGCAACGGGTACCGTTGCTTGTGCGACCGGAGCAACAGGCTTGGCGGTGACGGCTGGCGTTGTGTCAGCCAGTGTGACGGTTGGCATCTTCGCGGCTCGCGCCCCCTTATCGAACAGGTCGCGGATCAGCGCCAGCTTGGTCTGGGTTCCGGTATTGCCCTTGTCGAGTTGCAGCGCGCGGTCGTAAGCCTGGCTCGCCATCTTGGCATAGATGTCACCCAGATTCTCATGCGCGGTGGCGTAGCTGGGATGGGTGCGAATCGCCATTTCCAGAGCAACCTTGGCTTTTTCATATTGTCCCTGTCCCGCATACAGCACAGCCAGATTGTTATAGGGTTCCGGCAGTTCCGGATAATCGTTGGTCAGCTCGGTAAAGATGCTGATAGCCTCCATCGGCCTGCCCTGCTCATTGACGATGAGACCTTTCAGGAAGCGTGCCTGAGCATCCTTGGGCTTGCCAGCGAGATAGGCATCGACCTTGCTCAAGGCTTCATCGAGCTGTCCTTGCTTGAACAGCTTGTTTGCGTCCTGAATCTCGTCTGCCATCCCGTTCGGACTGAATGACAGCAATAAACACAAGGCAAGCGCAGATCCGATTTTTTTCAGCATTTCCATTTCGTCTTTGTTTTTAGTTGATTTTCGGGCGGTGTCTTGCCGCCAAACGCACGCGATTCTACCAAAGAAGCGGCCAGCGTACATTCCCCCTTTCATCCGCAACAGCAGACAGGCGGAGCTCCGCATCAAATCGCACCTTAACTCTGCGCCAGGTTTTCCGGGGAACCCGCGGTTTCGGGTAGAATCGCGCATCCCGTTCAACCTGAATTCACTCTGGCAAATATGAGCAGCAGCGTCCCCGCCCCGGTCTCCAATTTTATCCGCACCATCATCGATGGTGACCTCGCTTCCGGCAAACACACGCACATTGTCACCCGCTTCCCGCCGGAACCGAACGGCTATCTGCACGTCGGCCATGCAAAATCCATCTGCCTCAACTTCGGCCTGGCGAAAGACTATAACGGCCGGTGCAACCTGCGCTTCGATGACACCAACCCGGAAAAAGAAAATGCGGAATACGCGCAATCTATCCAGGACGACGTGCGCTGGCTGGGTTTTCAGTGGAGCGGCGAAATTCACTGGGCATCGGATTATTTCGATGCACTGTACGATTTTGCGCTCGAACTCATCAATAAAGGACTGGCCTATGTGGACGATCTAACCCCGGAGCAGATGCGCGAATATCGCGGCTCGCTGACCCAGCCGGGCAAGAACAGCCCGAACCGCGACCGTTCGGCAAAGGAGAATCTCGATCTGTTCACCCGCATGAAAAACGGCGAGTTCGCCGACGGCGCGATGGTGCTGCGCGCGAAGATCGACATGACCTCGCCCAACATCAACCTGCGCGACCCGGTGATCTACCGCATCAAACGCGCGCACCACATCCGCACCGGCGACAAGTGGTGTATCTACCCGATGTACGACTACACCCACTGCATCTCCGACGCGCTGGAGGGCATCACCCATTCCATCTGCACCTTGGAGTTCGAGGATCACCGCCCGCTGTACGACTGGGTGCTGGACAACGTGAGCGTGCCCTGTCACCCGCGCCAGTACGAGTTCTCGCGTCTGGAACTGCATTACACCATCACCAGCAAACGCAAACTGCTGCAACTGGTGAACGAAAAGAAAGTCAGCGGCTGGGACGACCCGCGTATGCCCACCATTCAAGGCATGCGTCGGCGCGGTTACACGCCGGAAGGCATCCGCGAATTCGCCAAACGCATCGGCGTCTCCAAGAGCGAAAACAGCGTGGACATGGCCGTCATCGAAGGCGCGATTCGCGAAGACCTGGAGCTGCGCGCACCGCGCGTGATGGCGATCCTTAATCCGCTCAAAGTCACCATCACCAATGCCGAAGGCGTACAAACACGCGAAGCGGACTTTCATCCGAATGTGCCCGAACTGGGCAAACGCATCGTGCCGTTCGGCAAAGAGCTATTCATCGAGGCAGACGACTTCGCCGAAGTGCCGCCACCCGGGTGGAAACGTCTGGTCCTCGGCGGCGAGATCCGCCTGCGCCACAGCTACGTGATGCGCTGCGACGAGGCGCTAAAGGATGCGAACGGCAAAGTGATCGAACTTAAATGCAGCATCGACCACGACACGCTGGGCAAGAATCCGGAAGGACGCAAGGTCAAGGGCGTGATCCACTTCCTGTCGTGCGCGCACGCGCTGCCTGCGGAGATTCGCCTGTACGACCGCCTGTTCAACGTGGCCGAACCGGACGGCGACAGGGAGGTGGACTTCCTCACCCACCTGAATCCGGATTCCCTCACCGTGGTACAGGGCTGGGTGGAAAGCGCAGTGCAGGCTGCCGCGCCGGAAACCCGCTACCAGTTCGAGCGGTTGGGTTACTTCATAACCGACCGGCGTGACCACCAAGCGGGCGGACGGCTGGTATTTAATCGCACCGTGACATTGCGCGATTCATGGAGCAAGGAGGGAAAATGAGCGGAATAATCGTGGAATTGGATGAAGAAAAGAACCGGTCGCTGAAAAATCTGGCCCAGATTGTTTACATCCTGTACGCGCTGTCCTACTTCACCGGCATCACCGCCATCGTCGGCATCATCATCAATTATGTGAAGCTGGAAGATGTTGCCGGGACCTGGCTGGAAAGTCATTTTCGCTGGCAGATTCGCACCTTCTGGTTCGGCCTGCTGTGGGCCGTGATTGGGATAGCGACCCTCTTCATTTTGATTGGAATGGCGATCTTATTCGCCAATTTTTGCTGGATCATTTATCGCATCGTCAAAGGCTGGCTCAACCTGAACGACAACAAACCGATGCAGATTTGACTGTCATTCCCGCCTGCGCGGGAATGACAGCATGGATAGAAATACAATGCTAAAAATCTACAACACCCTCGCCCGCGACAAACAGGACTTCAAACCCATCGTCCCGAACCAGGTGCGCATGTACGTGTGCGGCATGAC
>DISA01000054.1:0-387 GCA_002421915.1 Gallionellaceae bacterium UBA6222 | reverse complement strand
CACCGACATCGACGACAAAATCATCAAGCGCGCGGCGGAGAACAAGGAATCCATCCATACGCTGACGCAGCGTTTCATCGACGCGATGCACGAAGACGCCGATGCACTGGGTGTGCAGCACCCGGACCATGAGCCGCGCGCCACGCAGTATGTGCCGCAGATGCTGGAGATGATCGCGCAACTGGAACAGAACGGGCTGGCATATCAGGCGACGGACGGCGACGTGAACTACGCCGTGCGCANNGACCTGCGCGCCGGGGAGCGCGTGGATGTCGCCTCCGACAAAAATGACCCGCTCGATTTCGTCCTGTGGAAACACGCCAGGGAAGATGAAGCGGACGAGGTGAAGTGGGATTCGAAATGGGGAAAAGGCCGCCCCGGCTGGCA
>DISA01000030.1:23510-30198 GCA_002421915.1 Gallionellaceae bacterium UBA6222 | reverse complement strand
GCGCGATTCGAACTGGAACACGGCGGTGGTGTTGGCCGTCTTGAAGATGCGGTCGTAGGTCTCCTTGTCATCGAGCGGGATACTCTCGATTGAGAAGGGGGAAGCCGTTTCACGGCTTGGGAAGGGAGAAGGGAAAGAACCTGCGGCCCCGCCTCCCACCTTCCCCCTTCCCCCTTCCCCCTTCCCGCTTTCAAGCTGATTCACATAGCGCACCGCCCAGTCGATGATGGTCAGCGTGCGCAGCCCCAGAAAGTCAAACTTGACCAGACCGACAGCCTCCACATCGTCTTTATCGTACTGGCTCACCGTGCTTTCGCTGCCTTCGGCGCAATACAGGGCACAGAAGTCGGTGAGTTTGCCCGGTGCAATCACAACGCCGCCCGCGTGCATGCCGACGTTGCGCGTCAGGTCTTCCAGCCGCTCGCCCAGTTCCAGCAATTCCTCCACGCCCTCTTCGCCGGCGATGATGGTGTTGAATTCCGGCTCCATCTCGCGCGCTTTTTTCAGCGACACCGGCTTCACCCCTTCCAGCGGCACCAGTTTGGACAGGCGGTCGCACAACATATAGGGAAAATCCAGCACGCGCCCAACATCGCGGATCACCGCCTTGGACGCCATGGTGCCAAACGTGGCGATCTGCGACACGCAGTGCGCGCCGTAGCGGTGGCGCACATATTCGATCACGCGCTCGCGCCCGTCCTGGCAGAAGTCCACATCGAAGTCGGGCATGGAGACGCGCTCGGGATTGAGGAAACGTTCGAACAGCAGGTCGTAGCGCAAGGGGTCAAGATCGGTGATGCCGAGCGAGTACGCCACCAGCGACCCGGCGCCGGAACCGCGTCCCGGCCCGACCGGCACACCGTTGGGAAATTTTTCGTCGCGGAAAGATTTGGCCCAGCGGATGAAATCCGCCACGATAAGAAAGTAACCTGGAAAGCCCATCTGGACGATGGTGTCGATCTCAAAATTTAGCCGCGCCTGGTATTCCGCCATCTTGCCGGTGCGCAACGCTTCGTCCGGATACAACTGCCGCATGCGCTGCTGCAAACCGGCTTGTGCTTCGCCGCGCAGAAAGTCGTCCAGCGATTCGCCGTTCGGCGTGGGAAAGTCGGGCAGTTGCGGCTTGCCCAGTTTCAGCGTGAGATTGCAGCGTTTTGCAATCTCCACGCTGTTTTGTAAAGCCTGCGGCAAATCGGCGAACAGCGCCACCATCTCCGCCTGCGTCTTGAAGTATTGCTGGGCGGTGAATTGGCGCTGCCGCCGCTTGTCATTCAGCACATACCCTTCGGCAATACACACACGCGCCTCGTGCGCCTTGAAGTCGTCCAGCCGCATGAACTGCACCGGATGGGTGGCGACCACCGGCAGTGCCAGCTCATTTGCCAAGCGCACCGTATCGCGCAGATGCGCTTCCTCGCGCGGCGCGCCGCAACGCTGCACTTCCAGATAGAAGCAACCGGGGAATAGCGCGGCATATTCCTGCGCAACGAGTTTCGCCGCCTGCGCGTTGCCGTTGCACAGCGTTACACCCACCTCGCCGAGATGCGCCCCCGACAGGGCGAGCAATCCGTCCGCCCCCTCGCCCAACCATTGCTTGCGGATCTCCGGCCGGCCGCGATACTGATTCTCCAGATACGCGCGGGTGAGCAATTCACACAGGCGCAAATAACCCGTGTTGGTCCGGCACAGCAGCAGCAGGCGGAAAGGTTGATCGCGTGCCGCATCGTTGCTGACGAAGACGTCGCAACCAACGATGGGCTTGACGCCCGCACCGCGCGCAGCCTTGTAGAACTTGACCAGCCCGAAGACATTCGACAGATCAGTCAGCGCCAGCACCGGCATTGCGTCCGCCTTCGCCGCTGCCACAGCCTCGCCGATACGCACAATACCGTCGGCGACGGAGTACTCACTGTGCAAACGAAGATGGACGAAGGAAGGGGGCATGATGCTCGGAATCAAAATTCGGCTTGGATTTTACCACCCGCGCACGCCAACCGATTTCAAATTTCCGGCACAACGAAAAACCACCCACACGGGGTGGTTTGTGATTTGGCGGAGAGGGAGGGATTGTTCGGCTTTCGCGTTGCCTCCGCGAAAACCTCATCCCTCACTGTGTTCGGGACCGCCTGACGGCGTCCTGCGCGAGCAGTGCTCGCTGGTCGAACCCTGATGCTTCGTCCACACTTCCACTGCACCAAATCAAAAACCGCCCACGAGGGGCGGTTTGTGATTTGGCGGAGAGGGAGGGATTCGAACCCTCGGTACGGGGTTACCGTACGCCTGANNCGACCACTCTGCCACCTCTCCGTGACTCTTTCCGAATGCGGGTTTAACAAACCACCGCCCTTCGAAGGGCGCGCATTTTACCAGTACGGTTGCGATTTCGGGCAGAATGTTCACATGCGCAGCCTGTATCCCTTGCGAGTCATCGTGCTGATCGGCCTGTTCGCCTGGTTGACGATCAAGACCTTGAGTGTGCCTCCCGTGCCAGACTGGCGCGCGGGTGAACTGGTCGCGGTGGTGCCGGATTCCAGCATGGTCACGGATTCGGCCTTCGAGTCGGATCTGCTCGCGCTGTTTGGCAAACATCTCAACGTTCGCGTCAAACTGCTCAAGCTGCCGCCCGACGAAGCGGTTGCCACCCTGCTGGCAGGGCGCGCGCATCTTGCAGCCGGCTTCCGTTCACACTCCAACCCTTCACTGCGTTACACCACGTCTTATCAGCGCCTCGACGAGCGTGTGGTATGCGGCGAGCGAACACCCAGGCGCATCGTCGATCTGTATGCAAGGCAATTGGTGGTTGCCCGCGAGTCGGCGCAGGAATGGGCGCTGCGCAAAGTGCGCGAGGAATATGACGAGCTGGCCTGGGAATCGCGCAAGGGAACTACGCCAACCCAATTGTTGCGTGCGCTGGCGGAAGGAGAGATCGACTGCACCGTCGCCAATGACGAACAGCTCGCCACGCTGCGCAACTACTTCCCCGATCTTGGCGGCGGTTTGAGCCTGAATACCGATTCAGACCTGAGTTGGGTGATTAGCGCGGAAGGAGACGAACATCTGCTGGACGAGGCCAATCTATTCTTCAAGGAGATTCGCGGCAACCGGACATTGCAGCATGTGATCGATCGCTACTATGGGCATAACGACCGGCTCAACGCCATCGACATCGCCGCATTCATCACCGATGTGCGCAATGTGCTGCCGCGTTATCGCCACTGGTTTGAGGAAGCCGCAGACCTCACCGGCATTGACTGGCGCCTGATCGCGGCACTGGCTTACCGCGAATCGCGCTGGGATCCGAACGCCACTTCGTACACCAACGTGCGCGGCATGATGATGCTGACCGAATCGACCGCCGACCGCATGGGGGTCAAAAACCGGCTGGATGCGCGGGAGAGCATCATGGCCGGGGCCCGTTACCTGCAACTGTTGAAAGAACAACTGCCGTTGCGCATCACCGAACAGAACCGGATCTGGATGGCACTCGCCGCCTACAATCAGGGCATGGGGCATTTGGAAGATGCGCGCATTCTGACCGTTCAGCGCGGACTGGATCCGGACGTGTGGTCGGAGGTGAAGCGGGTGATGCCCTTGCTCATGCGCCCCGAGTATTACCAGAACACCAAATTCGGGCAGGCGCGCGGCGGCGAGGCGGTAGTACATGTGGAAACCGTGAGGCTGTACCACGACATGCTGAAACGCCTGGATACAGAGGGAAAATTGCCTGACACACCACTCTTTCCGTTCTTGTCCGGCAGCCAACAGACAGAATAACGTTGTGGGCCGGGCTTTGGTCCGACCCGCATGCTCCCGGCGGTCAGTCGCGATGCTGAGCTTCCATCATGCGCTCGACACGCTCCAGTCGCGCCGAAATATCCTTGAGCAACCGGTCCGATTCACGCTCTTCTTCTTCAATTTTCTCCACGTCGCTACCGATGAAAAAGGCGGCCAGGTTGGCGGTGAGCAGCGAGATCAGCACCACACCGAACAGCACCACCAGCGAGGCAAAAAGGCGGCCCGCACCGGTGTGCGGCACCACATCGCCGTAACCGACGGTAGCCATGGTCACCCAGGCCCACCACATGCCATCCCACACGTCGCCGATCGAGGGGTCGACGCGCGACATGATGATGCCGGACAGCAGCATGGTGAAAAAGGCGACGATCAGGGTCGTGCCCAGCCGGTGTTGTGACAGCAATTTTCTTGCCGATTTCGACATGCGCAGCAGTAGCGCCACCACCAGCAACAGCCGCGCACTGCGCAACATGCCGATGAGCGGCGCGTATTGCCAGAAATACGGGAAGCCGGCAGTGATAATGAGCAGGTTCAGCCAGTTGCCGAGCAGGTAACGGCGCTTGTCGCGCACTTGCGCGGTGAGCACCACGGTCTCCAGCAGGAATGCCAGCCACACCAGCCAGTCGGCGATACGCGCGACGGCGTGGGAGATGCCGCCGGTCTCTTCCAGATACCACTGCAGCACGATCCACAGTGCCACACCCACCATCGGCCATTCGAGTCGGCTGGCCCATACCCGTGCCGCAGCAGTCTCGTTTTCCGAGACACCGGCGATACCGAGCAGATGGACAACTTTCATGTCGGCGTCCTACTTGGAGAGCTTCTCCATGCCGCCCATGTAAAGGCGCAGCACGTCGGGGATGGTCACGCTGCCGTCGGCGTTCTGGTAGTTCTCTAAAACCGCGACCAGCGTGCGGCCGACCGCCAGGCCGGAACCGTTCAGCGTGTGCAGCAACTCCGGCTTGCCCGCCGCGTTGCGGAAACGCGCCTGCATGCGCCGCGCCTGGAAGGCCTCGAAGTTGGAGCAGGACGAGATTTCGCGGTAGGTGTTCTGCGCGGGCAGCCACACTTCGATGTCGTAGGTAGTGGCAGCGGAGAAACCCATGTCGCCGGTGCACAGCTTCACCACGCGATACGGCAGGCCGAGTTTCTGCAGGATGACCTCGGCATGGCCGAGCAGTGCTTCCAGCGCCGCATAGGATTGTTCCGGATGCACCATCTGCACCAGCTCCACCTTCTCGAACTGATGCTGGCGGATCATGCCGCGCGTATCGCGTCCGTAGGAACCGGCCTCGGAACGGAAGCAGGGCGTGTGCGCCACAAACTTCATCGGCAGTTTTTCCAGCGCCACGATCTCGTCGCGCACCATGTTGGTCACCGGCACTTCGGCGGTGGGGATGAGGTAGAAGCTACCAATATCTTCAAACTGCGTGGTCTCTGGTTGAATCATTTTCGTCAACGCATTTGCTGATGGGCGTGCCGTAACTCGAAACAGATCAGCTTCAAACTTGGGCAACTGCCCCGTGCCGCGCATCGAATCCGCATTCACTAGGTAAGGCACATAAGTCTCGGTGTAACCGTGCTGCTCGGTGTGTGTGTCCAGCATGAACTGCGCGAGCGCGCGGTGCAGTCTGGCCAGCGGCCCTTTCAGCAGCGAAAAGCGCGCACCGGAGATCTTGGAGGCGGTATCGAAATCCAGCCCGCCCAAGCCTTCGCCGATGCTGACGTGATCCTGCACCTCGAAATCGAATTTCTTCGGCTCGCCGAACTTGTGCGTCTCGACGTTATCCGCTTCCGACTTGCCGATCGGCACGCTGGCATGCGGCACGTTGGGAATCTCGGCCAGGAATGCATCTATCTCTTGAAGGGTCTGCGGCAGTATCGATTCATATTTTTTTAGCTCGTCACCCAGCACGCTCACCTCAGCCATGATTGCCGACACATCCTCACCCTTGGCTTTGGCCTGGCCGATCAGCTTGGAAGCCGCGTTGCGCCTGGCCTGCAGTTCCTGCGTGCGCGTCTGGATGGTCTTGCGCTCTGCTTCCAGTTGCTCGAACTTAGCCGTGTCCAGTTCGAAACCGCGCGTCTTCAAGCGCGCTGCCACACCGGCCAAGTCGTTACGTAATGTTTGTATGTCTAACATGAGAACCTCAAAGTCAAAATCTTTTTAGCCACAGAGAACACAGAGGCCACAGAGAAAAGCAAAAACAGAGCGGTGGTGATCTCTGTGATCTCTGTGTTCAATGTGGCTAATTTTGTTTTTCTTTAACTTCACTTATCAAAGTGAAATTCGCTTCACTCCACTGACTAATTGCTTTTCTCCAAAATTCAGTAATAGTCCTCGCTTCAAACCCGTTGCTTTCAGGTATGAAAGCACTTGGGCTGTCGCCACTTCCGGCAATGTTCGCAGGGATTTAATTTCCACAACGACTTCGTTTGCCACCAGCAAATCCAGACGTTGCCCTTGGATCGTGTGACCTTTGTACATCACATCGACCGCCAACTGACGTTGAAAAGGCAATCCCATCAATTCCAGCCGATACACAGCGCTTCTTCATAAATCGACTCCAGCAGCCCTGAACCCAGCGTTTTGTGAACCTCAATAGCCGCCGCGATTATCTTCTCTGTCAGTTGATCTGCCACGACTATCTCTGTGTACTCTGTGTTCTCTGTGGCTAATTCTTGTTTTTCGCTTTTGCATCCAGCTCACGCAGATGCGCGAGCTTTTCCGCGATCTTCGCTTCCAGTCCGCGATCCACAGGTTCGTAGAAACTCACTTGCGGCATGCCCTCCGGGAAATAATCCTCGCCCGCCGCGTACCCGCCTTCTTCGCTGTGCGCGTAACGGTAATCCTTGCCGTAGTCGAGTTGTTTCATCAATTTGGTCGGCGCGT
>DISA01000030.1:0-23473 GCA_002421915.1 Gallionellaceae bacterium UBA6222 | reverse complement strand
CGCGGGCGGCATTATACGCGACGTACCCGGCGTTCGATTTGGCCGCCACAGCCAGATAGATCACGGCTTGCGCCAGTGCCAATTCGCCCTCGGGCGAGCCTAAGCGTTCATAAGTCGTGGCGGCATCGTTGCAGATCTGCATGGCACGCGGATCGGCCNNTCCCAGGCCATGCGCACGATGCGCCGCGCGAGGTAACGCGGATCGGCACCGCCGTCCAGCATGCGCGTGAACCAGTACAGCGCCGCGTCGGGATTGGAGCCGCGCACCGATTTGTGCAGCGCGGAAATCTGGTCATAAAAGGCTTCACCGCCCTTGTCGAAGCGGCGCATCTTCTGCGCCAGCGTGGCATCGAGGAAGGCGATGTCGATATTGTTGCGGCCTGCCGCCTGCGCTGCGGTCTGCAACTGCTCCAGCACGTTGAGCAGGCGGCGCGCATCACCGTCGGCGTAGCCGATGATGCGCTCCCTTGCCTCACCTGAGAATTCCAAAGCGCCCGCCTGTAGGTCGGGTTTCAACCCGACAGATTTTCCATCCATCCCCGCCGCTGTCGGGTTAAAACCCGACCCACAAAAGACCATGGCGCGCTCGAACAATTGCCCCATCTCGGCCTCGGACAGCGGTTGCAGCACATACACCTGCGCCCGCGACAGCAAGGCGTTGTTCAATTCGAACGAGGGATTTTCGGTGGTCGCGCCGATGAAGGTGACCAAGCCCTGCTCGACGAAGGGCAGGAAAGCATCCTGCTGCGACTTGTTGAAACGGTGGACTTCATCGACGAACAGGATGGTGTGGCGACCGCTCTGCTGCAGTGCCTGCTCGGCTTGCGCGATGGCGTCGCGGATGTCCTTCACCCCGGACAGCACCGCCGATAGCGGCACGAACTCTGCATCGAAGGCGGAAGCCATCAACCGCGCCAGCGTGGTCTTGCCCACGCCCGGCGGGCCCCACAGGATCATGGAATGCAGCTTGCCGGACTGGAACGCGAGGCGCAGCGGCTTGCCTTCGCCCAGCAGATGCGACTGGCCAATGACCTCATCGATATGTTTGGGACGCAAACGCTCGGCGAGCGGTGCGGCGGGCTGGTTGGGGGCGAACAGGTCAGACAAAACAAAATCCGCGGGGGGTGGTCATCTTTTATTCCCCCAGCACATCAGCGCCCTTGGGCGGCGTGAACTTGAACAGTGAGGGTGCGAGAGAGGGGTTGCGCCACATGCCTGAAAACCTTAGTTCAGTGGTGTTACCAAACGAATCTTTCAGTTCCATCCCCACCAAGTCAGACTTGCCGTTGAAACCCATGCGGATGACGGAAAAACTGCTCTCCGTACTTTTTGGGGTGGCACTTAACCATTCCAGCCCACCCTTTGTGCCGGCCTCTTCCAGTGTGAAACTGCGCTCTATTTCGTTGTTGCCGGAAAGAAGTGCGGCCGGGCTGCTGCCGAGGGCGGCATCGAGTTTGCGCACCGTGACCTGGTTGAGGTCGGCGTCATACAGCCAGAATTTCTCGCCATCGCCGACGATGAGTTGTTCATAGGGCTGGCGATATTCCCAGCGAAATTTGCCCGGGCGCACGAACCGCATGGTGCCGGAGGCGGATTGAATGCGCTTGCCGTTCTTGTCCAGCACGGTCTGGGTGAATTCAGCCTGTGCCGTGCGCGTGGAGGAGATAAAGGATTTCAGCTTGTCTGTTGCGGCGGCGTGTGCCGGCGAGGAAAGCACAAAAAGCACAGCCGTCATTCCCGTGCAGGCGGGAATCCAGTTAAAAATAAAATCCGCACAGCGAGCAACACTTTTCTGTGGCCCCGCTGCGCGGGCGTTATTCAAACAACCAGATTCCCGCCTGCGCGGGAATGACAAGAATAATTTTTTTAGCATGCTTATTCCTGCCGAGCCGGCGCGAGCACTTCGCGGTTGCCATTACCCTGCATCGGCGACACCAGCCCGGCTTTTTCCATCCCCTCGATCAGGCGTGCAGCGCGGTTGTAGCCGATACGCAGATGGCGCTGCACCAGCGAGATGGAGGGGCGGCGGGTCTTGAGCACGATCTCGACGGCCTGGTCGTAGAGTGGATCGGTTTCGGCATTGGCGCCGCCCTCCAATTCGCCCCCTTCCGCCTCGCTCTCATCCAGCGAAGTCAGCACACCCTCGATGTAGTTCGGTTCACCCTGCGCCTTGAGATATTCGGTGACGCGGTGCACTTCCTGGTCGGACACAAAGGCGCCATGCACCCGCTGCGGGTAGCCGCTGCCCGGCGGCAGATAGAGCATGTCACCCTGCCCCAGCAAAGTTTCGGCGCCCATCTGGTCAAGGATGGTACGCGAATCGATCTTGCTTGAGACCTGGAACGCCACGCGCGTCGGCACGTTGGCCTTGATCAGCCCGGTGATGACATCGACCGAGGGGCGCTGCGTCGCCAGCACCAGATGAATTCCCGATGCGCGCGCCTTTTGTGCCAGACGCGCGATCAGCTCTTCCACCTTTTTGCCGACGACCATCATCAGGTCGGCCAGTTCATCGATGAAAACCACAATGTACGGCAGCTCTTCCAATGCTTCCGGATTATCCGGTGTGAGAGTAAACGGATTGGTCAACGGCACACCTGCCTTGATCGCCTCGCGTATCTGCTGGTTATATCCGGCAATGTTGCGCACCCCGAGCGCGGCCATCAGTTTGTAGCGCTTGTCCATCTCCTGCACGCACCAGTTGAGTGCCGCAGCAGCCTGGCGCATGTCGGTAACAACTGGCGCCAGCAGATGCGGAATGCCTTCGTACACCGACAGTTCAAGCATCTTGGGATCGACCAGCAGCAGGCGCACCTGTTGCGGTGTGGACTTGTACAGCAGCGACAGGATCATGGCGTTGATTGCCACCGATTTGCCGGAGCCGGTGGTACCGGCGACCAGCACGTGCGGCATCTTGCCCAGGTCGACCACGACCGGCTTGCCGGAAATATCCTTGCCCATCGCCATGGTGAGCGGCGAATGCATGTCGGCATACACCTTCGAGCCGAGGATCTCGGACAGGTGCACCATCTGCCGTTTCGGGTTGGGCAACTCCAGCGCCATGTAACTCTTGCCGGGGATGGTCTCGACCACGCGGATGCTCACCACCGACAAGGCGCGCGCCAAGTCGCGCACCAGATTGGTGATCTGGCTGCCTTTTACCCCCACATCCGGCTCGATCTCGTAGCGCGTGATGACCGGGCCGGGATAGGCACCAACCACCTTGACCACCACTCCAAAATCCCTGAGTTTGCGTTCGATCAAACGCGAGGTGAATTCAAGTGTATCGGGTGAAACCACATCGGCCTGCTGCGTCGCCTGGTCGAGAATATGCAGCGGTGGCAAGGGCGAATCGGGCAGGTCGGCGAACAGCGAAACCTGCTTTTCCTTTTCCACCCGGGTAGAGCGCGGCACTTCGACCACGGGCATACCGATATGGATCGGCTGATGGTCCTCGACCCTTTTCTTTTCCTCTTCGACGATCTCGTCGCGCTGCTGCTTCGCCTGCACACCGATGCGTTTGTCCTGCCAGGTCTGCCATGTGTTGCGTGTCCACAGCCAGCCGTCTTCCAGCCAGCCCCCCAGACGGTCGGTGAAACGCAACCAGGACAAGCCGGTGTAAAGACTGAAGCTCGCCGCCATCAGCGCCAGCAGGATCAGGGTGGCGCCGACATAGCCCAGCACCTCTGCCAGCCAGTTTCCGAGTGTCATCCCCAACATGCCGCCCGGTGCCAACGGCAATTCGACCTGCCAGGTGTAGAGACGCAAATGCTCCAGCGCACTGCTCGCCAACAACAGCACCAAAAAACCCAGCAGGGATATCCACAAGGCACGCGGATTGAACAGGCTGTCCGCGCGCAGGCGGCGGTAGCCCTGCCACACCCGCTGCAACAGGAAAGTCACCCACCACCAGGCGGAAAAACCGAACACGTAAAGCAAGACATCGGATATCCACGCACCAAGGATCCCACCCGGATTGTGCACAATGGCAGCCGTCGCATCGCGTGACCACGCCGGATCGGTGCGATCGAAGGCAAACAGGATCAGGGCAAGATAGGACGCCAACGCCACCAGCAGCAACCAGCGTGATTCGCGCAACAGGTGCAGCAAGCGTTCGGGCAGCGGAGTGGAAGCAGTTTCGGGCAATGCCATCAGGATTCCCCGTCCAGCGCTGACCCGTTTTCGTCAGCAATAAAACCAAAGCGGCGCGCCGTTTCCACCGCCTCGATACGTGAACTGACATGCAGTGCCTGGTAGATGGCGGCAACATGGATCTTGACCGTGCCTTCCGCCAGATTGAGCTTGCGCGAGATGTCCTTGTTGCTCTTTCCGGCCCCAATCAGCTGCAGCACCTGCAGCTGGCGCGGGGTCAGCCCGTACTTGCTGGCACGCTGGCTGCGTTTGTCGTTGAGCGCCGGGCCGGGCTCCAGTTTCGCCATCGTCTGTTGCAACAGCTGCGGCGGGATGTACACGCCGCCTTCCAGCACTACGCGCAGCGCGGATAACGTGGTCTTGGAGGGTGACATCTTGGAGATGAATCCCATTGCGCCCAGGTTCATCACACTCTCAATGTCGTCGAGCTGTTCCGAGCCGGATACCACCACCAGCGGAATATCCGGAAAACGCTGATGAAAGAGTTGCAGGGATGAAACCCCGTTGCTGTCGGGCATTTTGAGATCGAGCAAGGCCAGATCAAGATCCGGATTTGCCATCGCCAGTTGCAAGCCTTGGCTGAAGCTGCCGCAATCGAGTATCTCCACCTCCTCCGCCAGTTGCTGAAGCACATAGCGCATGCCATCGCGAAACAAGGCGTGGTCATCCACCAGCAGTACTTTTATTTTCATTCAGACTCCCCCTTTGCCACGGGCACATCATATCACTCGCCACTGCGGTTAATAGCCTTCGTGATACAACGCGGCAAGCGCTGCGGCGCAGTGCCAGCCGCATAAAAAGCGCCTCACCGCCATGACAAAACGAACCGGTCAAGCTGCAACATGGCATGCCCCGGACCAGCCGTGCACATAAAACGTGTAGCCAACCCTGATCAGGCCGTACACCCCGAATCCGATCACCAGCAGTCCGGCCGTCAGCCGTACCCGCGGCGACTGCGCCCAGCCGCGCATACTTTCCCAGAACAGCCCGATCGCGAGCAGATTGGGCAAGGTACCCAGACCAAATGCGCCCATGATCAGCGCACCCTGCCCGGCACTGCCTGAAGCCAGCGCGGTGACCAGCACGCTATACACCAGACCACAGGGCAACCAACCCCACAACACGCCCAAGCCGAGGGCACGCGGCACGGTGGTCACCGGCAACAATCTGGCGGTGAACGGTTGCAAATGTCGCCACAGGCCGCTGCCCAATTGCTCCAGCCGGCGCACCGCGCCCCATACCCCGGCCAGATACAGGCCAAGCATCACCAGCATCAAACTGGAGAGCGCAAACAGCAGATGCTGCACCGGCACTTCGTCGCGCAGCAACATGCCCGCCTGCCCCGCAGCCCCGACCAGTGCGCCCGCCACGGCATAGCTCGCAATACGCCCGCTGCTGTAGGCGAGATGAAACGGCCAGCGTGCCCTGTCTTTGGGGACTTGTGTGGTGAAGATGCCGACGATGCTGCCGCACATGCCGAGGCAATGCACGCCGCCGAGCAGGCCGACCATGAATACCGCAATGATGCTGAAGTCACTCATTCGACAGATTGTGTTCCAGTAAATTTAAATCCAGATGTTGCGCCGCCGCTTTTGCATCCGGGTTTGCCATGAACGGCACGATTCCCAACAGCGGTGCGCCGATACGCTCGCGCAGGGTGTCGACGTTCTCCTGCAACGCGGACATGTTCGCCCCCAGCACATTGGCCACCCAGCCCGCGCATTCCAGCTGATGATCCATGATCGCACGCACGGTCAGCAGCGCGTGATTGAGACAGCCCAGGCGCATCCCTACCACCAGAATTACGGGTAATTCGAGGGCCACCGCCAGATCAGCACTGTCCTGTTTTTCGTTCAGCGGCACACAAAAACCGCCCGCCCCTTCCACGATCACCGCATCCGCTTGTGCCGCCAGTTCGCGATAGGAAGTCAGGATGCGACCGAACTCGATGCGCACGCCGGCATGGCGCGCGGCCAGATGCGGCGCGATGGCATGCGGAAAACAGTATGGGTTGATCTGGCCGTAAGCCGCCTGAATGCTGCCCGCGGCGCGCAGTGCCTTGGCATCCTCGTTGTGATCCTCGTCATCACACCCGGCGGCGACCGGCTTAAAACCGGCCACCCGCTTGCCCTGCGCGGCCAGCCCATGCAGCAAGGCGCAACTCACCAGCGTCTTGCCCACGCCGGTGTCGGTGCCGGTGATGAAATAGCTCATGCCGCACCGTCATTCCGGCGCAGGCCGGAATCCAGCAAAAAGAACAGCCCGCGAAGCGGAATGCAACCCGGTGTTGCCTCGCTGCGCGGGAATGGGTCAACCAACTGGATTCCGGCCTGCGCCGGAATGACGGCATAGGGGCTCATAGTTTGAAATCCGTCCTGATGATCGCGCGCCCGTCCATCAGTTTTTTTGGCTCCGGCTTCCACGCATGGCCGTAAATAATCTCGAAAGTCGCGGGTAGTTTTCCGTCGCGGCGCAGGGTCTCATAGTTGCGTTCGATCTGCGACCATTTCATTCTGCCCAGCATGCCCGGCGCACGTCCCAGCGTCGCGTTGTGCGCGCCGATGCGTTTCAGGTCTTGCATCACCGTCTTCACATCGTCGTAAGTCAGGATGATTTTTTCCATCTCCATCACCGGATCGGCAAAACCGGCAGCCACCAGCATGTCACCGATGTCGTGCATGTCGGCGAAACGGTTGAGGTGGTTGTAGCCGTCCACGCCGCGGAACGCGATGCGCAACTCCTGCAACGTGTCGGGACCGAAGGTGGAAAACATCAGCAAGCCTTCAGTCTTGATGACGCGGTTCAATTCGGTGAATGTGGCGGGCAGATCGTTGCACCACTGCAAGGCCAGGTTCGACCATACCATCCCGATCTTGTTGGTTGCGACCGGCAAGGCCTCAATATCGGCACACAGGAAACTTTCGCGCTTGCCCGCAAATAATTTCTTCCACCAGCCCGATGTGCCGCGCGCCACCTGCAACATGCCGACGGAGATATCGAGCGCGATAATCCCGGCTTTTGGATAGCGCTCACCCAACTGGCGCGTACCCCAGCCGGTGCCGCTGCCCGCATCCAGCAGATGCGCCGGACGCAACTTGATGTAATCCAGTTTTTCCAGCATACGGCTGCACACTTCACGCTGCAATACAGCGGAGGCATCATATCCGGCAGCGGCACGGCTGAACGCGCGGCGCACCTGCTTTTTGTCTATCTCGAATTCATTCATTGCCTAAAACCTTCTTGCCACAAAGCACACAGAAAAGTGGTTCAAGCAGGTATGGACGGTTTCTTGCCCAACCCGCCAAGCCAAAACAGAGCGGCAAACCTCTCTGTGTTATCTATGGCTAATCGTTTTTCAAAAAATCTTTCACGTGTCGTACAAATATTTCCGCATGCGACAGGAACGGCACATGTGCCGCACCTGTGATCTCGACCATGCGCGCAGCCTGCATGACTTGCACCAGATAGCGCGATGCTTCCGGCGGCGTCAGCTTGTCGCGTTCTCCCGCGATAACCAACGCCGGTTGTACGATCCCGGGCAACAGCGCACGCAGGTCGGTATCGCGCAAAATATCCAGACCGGCGCGCAAGGCGGCCGGTTGCGGCGCGCCGCGGCTGAACAGTTTATCGCGCAGCAGGCTCAACAACTCCCGCTCATTCTCGCTACCGCGCAATTGCAATGCCAGGAAACGGCGCAGGGTCGCTGCATGATTCTTCCCCAGTTCCGCGGCGAATTGCTGCAGTGTGGCGAGTGGCACGCCGTGTGGCCAGTCATCGCGCGCGGCAAAACAGGGCGTGCTCGCCGCCAATACCAGACGTCTGACCTTTTCCGGCTCACGCGCCGCCCAGTGCTGCGCGATGAGGCCACCCAACGACCAGCCGAGCACATTCACCGGTTTAGTGAATCGCACCGACAATTCACTGACGATGGTGTCTAGAGAAAAGGGGGAAGTGGGAAGTGGGAAGGTAACCCTCTCCCCTAACCCCTCCCTTCCCTCTTCCCTCTTCCCAGCGCTAAACCCATGTCCCGGCAGATCGACATTGTGCACCGTGAATGATTCTGCCAGTTGCACCACGGCATCGCCCCAGATACCGCCGTGCATACCCCAGCCATGCAGCATGACCAGCGGCGCGCCCTGGCCTGTCACTTCAACATGCAAGCTCATGCAGGGCTCCGCTCAATTGCTCCACATCCTGCCCGCTGTGCGCGGCGGACAGGGTGATGCGCAGGCGCGCCGTGCCCTGCGGCACGGTGGGCGGGCGGATCGCCGCGACCCAGATGCCGCGCGCGCG
Organism: Gallionellaceae bacterium UBA6222; assembly: GCA_002421915.1. Lineage (GTDB taxonomy): Bacteria > Pseudomonadota > Gammaproteobacteria > Burkholderiales > Gallionellaceae > Sideroxyarcus. The sequence goes on along the minus strand of DISA01000030.1, from coordinate 15,028 downwards.
CAGCGCTTCGCTCAATGCCAAAGCCTGCCGGTTGTCGCCAATCAGCAGCGGTTGGATGGCCGTCTCCGACGGCAGCAGCGGCCACGGCAGATTGGCGAGGCTGCTGCGCAATTGCGCAATGAGCCGATGCAGGTGCGCGCGCAATACATCGCCTTGCCCGATCAGTTGCAGGCTTTGCAACAGCGCAACCGACAAGGCGGGGGGCGACGCCGTGGTATAGACATAGCTGTGTGCGTGATTGACCAGTGCATCGGCCACTACTTGTTCCGCCGCAACAAACGCACCGGACACGCCGGCGGCCTTGCCCAACGTCGCCATCAAAATCACACGCGGTGAGTCAATGCCGAAATGCGACAGCGTACCCCTGCCCTGTGCCCCCAGCACGCCAAAGCCGTGCGCATCATCCACGTACAGCCAGGCATCGTGTTGCTCGCACAGCGCCAGCAATTCGGGCAGCGGCGCCAGATCGCCATCCATGCTGAATACCGCATCGGTGATGACAAGTTTGCGCTTGCTTTGCGTTTGCTCCAGCAATTGCGCCAACTGCGCCATATCGCCATGCCGATAGCGTTTCACCGTCGCGCGCGACAGCAGCATCGCTTCGTTGAGCGAGGCATGATTGAGCTTGTCGGCAAACACCGTGCCGCCCTTGCCCGCCAGCGCTTGTACCACACCAAGATTTGCCATGTAGCCGGTGGAGAACAGCAACGCGGCCGGTTTGCCGACGAAGGCGGCGAGCTGATCTTCGAGTTGCCGGTGCGGCGCAAAATGTCCGCTCACCAGATGCGCCGCACCCGCGCCGACACCCCATTGCAGAGCGCCCTGTTGCAGTGCGGCGATCAGCTGCGGGTGGTTGGCGAGACCGAGATAGTCGTTGCTGCAGAAGGCGAGGTAAGGCATGCCATCCACCGCGATGTGCGGTGATTGCGGACTGGACAGCGTGCGCCGAGTGCGCAACAGACCTTGCGCGGCACGTTGATCCAGTTCGGTTTGAAGTTGATCGAAAATCATATCAGCCACAGAGACCAGTGCGTGTATTGTTGGGGCGTAAGCCCCTTGCAACCACGGCCTACTCCTTGCGGGTACAGAGCACACAGAGAAATTCAAAACCAGAGCACCGTTTCTCTCTGTGATCTCTGTGCACTCTGTGGCTAGTGTTTTTCAGCCAGCGGATACATGCCCAGCTTGTCCAGCAGCGCGCGGTCTTTTTCCACTTCCGGATTCCCCGTAGTCAGCAACTGGTCGCCGTAGAAGATGGAATTTGCGCCCGCGAGGAAGCACAGCGCCTGCACCGCATCGCTCATCTGCTGCCGCCCGGCCGAGAGGCGCACGCGTGCCGCCGGCATGGTGATGCGCGCCACCGCGATGGTGCGCACAAAATCCAGCGGATCGATGTCCTCCTGATCGGCCAGAGGCGTGCCTTCGACCTTGACCAGATTGTTGATCGGCACGCTTTCCGGATACGGATCCATATTCGCCAGTTGCGCGATGAGACCGGCGCGCTGCGTCAGATTTTCACCCATGCCGACAATGCCACCGCTGCAAATGTGCATGCCCGCGCGGCGCACGCGCTCCAGCGTGTCGAGGCGATCCTGATAATCTCGTGTGCTGATAATGTCGCCGTAGAATTCGGGCGAGGTATCGAGGTTGTGGTTGTAGTAATCCAGACCGGCGCTGCGCAGTTGTTCAGTCTGTTCATCGTTGAGCATACCCAGCGTAGCGCAGGTTTCCATGCCCAATGCGCGCACCGCCTTCACCATTTCCACCACGCTCTCCATATCCCCGGCAGAGGGCTCACGCCATGCCGCTCCCATGCAGAAACGATCCGCACCGGACTGCTGCGCGGTCCTGGCGGCGCGCACCACCTCTTCCACTTCCAGCATCTTGCGATCTTCAACCCCGGCGGAATGGAATGCCGATTGCGGACAGTAGCCGCAATCTTCCGAACAGCCGCCGGTCTTGATCGATAATAAAGTGGAAAGCTGTACCGCATTCGGGTCGAAATGCGCACGGTGCACCTGTTGCGCCTGAAACAGCAGATCGGCAAACGGCAGATTGAGTAATTCTTCGATGGTGGCCACGCTCCAGCGCTGGGGGGTGTTTTTGGCAGGTGCGGTACGCAGGAATGTTACGGTCTGGGTGGACATGATTGATTTGGCTTTCGGGGTTCAAGGCGGTAAATTGCGGCGGGCATGTTCGTTGAAGGAGGCAGTGTTGTCAATTTTAACCGGTCATTCGTTGAACATCAGATCTTTTATTGCACGCCTGTTGCCTGCGCAACCCTGTTTGCTGTGCGGCGTAATGAGCGACGACGGTCTGTGTTGTGCCGCCTGTCGCGCGGCGTTGCCGTATCTCGACGCCGAAGTTTGCCCGGTCTGTGCGCACCCTGTGCCGGATGGCGCGATATGCGGGCAATGCCTGCAGCACCCGCCCGCCTTTGATCATACGGTCGCCGCCTTTGCTTACCGCTTTCCGCTTGATCAACTGGTCAAGGCACTCAAGTTTCGCGAACACCTGATCCTGGTGAATTTTCTGGCGGATGCTCTGGCCGCCCGCATTCGGCAGGGCACCGATGCTGTCATGGCTCTGCCTTTGCATCCGCTCCGTCTGCGCAATCGCGGCTTCAACCAGTCGCAACTGCTAGCCGCACGCATTGCCCAACAATTCAAATTGCCGCTGCTGACCGGCTGCGTCGAGCGCGTGCGCGACACGCCACCACAATCCTCCTTGCCCTGGCAGGCACGGGCCAAAAACATGCGCAGCGCATTCGCGGTCACGTGCGACAGGGAAATACAAGGGAAACACATCGCCATCGTCGATGATGTGATGACCAGCGGCGCCTCATTGAACGCGATGGCAAAGGGCCTGAAACAGGCGGGTGCGCGGGAGGTCAGTGCCTGGGTGGTGGCGCGAACTCTGCCGCATGCAGATCAAACTTCAGTCCGGCAGCAAACTGCAAGATCAACCCCGTCGGGTTGCACCCGCAAGGGGCAGGCCGTGGTTGCCTCGAAGAGGTTCTTGCCCCCTTTGGGGGTACGGGGCTAAAGCCCCAACAACACACGCTCAAACCCGACCCACAGCGCGCGGCACCAGGTTTTATTTTGGAGAATCCAGGCTGATTTCTTTCAACTTCTGCTGCACGAATGCACTCAACTCCGGCGACAGCGTCCGTGTAGCCAGCGCCTGGCGATAAGCCAGTTGCGCATCCTCCTTCCGTTCCGAAGCCTGCAGCGAAATGGCGTAGCCCATCAGCCACAAGCCGTTGCGCGGCTGCGTACGCAATGCCAACTGATAATGATTCACCGCTTCCTTGTGCCGTTGCTGGCGTTGCAGCAGTGCCGCATAGAATGCCTGATAGTCGGCATTGTTATCCGCCTGCGGCAAATAGGTTTGCAGGGTGTCGACCGCCTGCGGCAGCTCGTCGTGCTCGACCTGCATCCGTGCCAGCGCCATGCCAAGCGCCAGCTGCACAGGCTTCAACGCCAATCCGGCTCGCAGCACACGCTCAGCTGCCGCGCTCTGCCCGTTGTCGAGCAGCAAGGCAGCCAGAGCCAGACGCGCACGCTCGTGTCTCTCATTCGTCTTCAAGGCTGCCTCAAAGGCAGCGATCGCTTCGGGAACATGCCCCGCTTGCCGTGCCTGCAATCCTTTGCGGTACTCCGCATCCGCCTGCTGTTGCGGGCTGATCTTTTTGAGCGGCGGCGCGCTTTCTGGACGCACCACAGGTGTCGGGCGTGGCCGGGGTTCGACTTTCAGCACCGGCGCCTGCTCCGGTGCAATTCCCGCCACCAGCGGTGCAGATTCCGGCACAGGGTCGTTCATTGTGCGCAAAACATCCGGCAGCGGCGGCATGCCCAATTCAAAACTCATTTTGGCCGCCGGTTGCATGATTTTTGCCGGCACCGCAGCCGGTGTAGCTTCAACTGTTCGCATCGGTGTGACGATGCCACCCGCCTCAATTTTGGTCTGTTTGTTCTGTTTGCCCGCAAGCAGCCCTGTTGCCAGCGCCGCCACACCCAGCACCAAGATTGCCAGTATCAATCCCTTGTTCCAGCGCGTATCCCTGCGCATCGGCACGGCGCGAATCAAGTTCTGATCCGGCGCGGTATGCGCACCGCGCTGCTCCAGCCGGTTCAGTACCTGATTGATCAGACTCACAGCCAATACCCCAGAGTCAGCGCGCTCGCGGCGAGCGCAACCACCGTGCCGAACAGCGCCCAAGGCAACCAGTCACGGCGCACCTCCGGTGTATCGGCGGCGGCTTCGGCGACATGTTTACCGCCGACCACCTGCCGACCCTCGGCAAACGCCAGCATCAGCGCCTTGTGCGCCACGATGTTGACCAGGCGCGGCGTGCCGCCGGTGACGCGGTGCATTTTGCCAACCGCAGCGCGATTAAACAGAGTCTCGCCGGCATAGCCCGCAACCATCACCCGATGGCGCAGATAGCGCTCCAGTTCATCCCGGCGCAGGCCTTTCAGCTCGTACTGAAAACTGATGCGCTGGCGCAGTTGCCGGATCGAATTGTGGCGCAGGCGGTCGTTCAACTCCGGCTGCCCGAACAGCACCACCTGCAACAGCTTGCGTTTCTCGGTTTCCAGATTGGTCAGCAGGCGCAACACTTCCAGACTCTCCAGCGGCATCGCCTGGGCCTCGTCCAGACACACCAGCACGCGCTTACCCTCACGCGCAAAATTGAGCAGGGCACGGGTCAATTCTTTCAGCAGCAGATGCTGATCGACGTTGGGCTCAAGTTGAATACGGAATTCATCCGCCAGCGCCAGCAGCAGGCTGCGCGGTTCAAGGTAGGGATTGGGCAGATAGGCCGTGACGAAGCGCGTGCCCGTCCGGCTAGCCGAGGCTTCATCCTGGGTGCCGATGAGAGTGGTAGCCTGCTGTCCCTGATTTAGTGTGGCGAGGAATTTGCGGCACAGCAGCGTTTTGCCATTGCCCACCTCGCCGGTGATCTTGATGAAGCCCTCGCCGTTGCGGGCGGCGACGAGCAGGGTATTCAGCCCTTCCTGGTAATTGCTGCAGGCAAAGAAAAAACTGGTATCCGGCGTCAGGGAAAACGGGTGTTCGCGCAGTCCGAAATGCCGCAGGTACATTGCTTAACGGTTCATCGCTTTGATGCGATCGCGACTGCGCGTGATGTCATCCGCCCAATCCTTGTCGCTGTTGACGATGGTCGGCTTGATCAGGATCACCAGCTCGCGCTTCTGCGTGCTCTTGCTGGTCTGGCCAAAAACCGACTTCGGCAAGCCGGGCAAGCCGGACTGGTCATCGAAGGTCGCTTGGCGCATCAGCCCGCCGATCGCCACGATCTGCCCGTCTTTCGCACGCACAATGCTGTCTGTCTCGGATACCGAGCTGGAAGCGAGCGGCAGGTTCAATATCCCGCCCACACCGCCCACATCCACCGTCTTGTTGACCGTGGTAACCAGACTGACCGAGGGATGCACGTGCAAAATGATCTCGCCGTTCTGGTCGATGCGCGGCGTCACATCCAGCGCGATGCCGGAGAAAAACGGCTGCAAGGTCACGCTCGGCGTGCTGGTGGTCGCGGTCCCGGTGGTGGTGGTATTGGTCACGTTGGTCACGAAAAACTCATCCGTGCCGACTTTCAATACGGCCTTCTGGTTATTCAGTGTGGCGATACGCGGGCTGGACAGCACATGCACGTCGCCCTGCGTCTCCAGGAAATTCAGCAGTGCGGCAAAGTTGCTGGTCTGGAAGGCCAGACCAAACAGGCCGGCGGCCGCATTGCTCACCAAATCGGCACCCGGATTTGAACCAAACTTGGGCGCAGTATAGGTATTCGCCGTAAAGTCCACCGCCGTTGCACCCGCCGCCAGCGGACCCGCGTTCTGCAACACTGTTCCGGCGCCAAGATTGCCCACGGAAATTCCGCTGTTCGGTCCCCGGCCAAACACCGCCCAATTCACCCCGGACTGGAACGATTCATTCAGCTGCACTTCGACGATCTTGGCTTCCAGGATCACCTGGCGCTCGATCGAAATCTGCGAGGCCTTGAGGTAAGCCGCGACGTTCTTCATCTCATCCGCCGTGGCGCGCACCACGACCACGCCGGACATCGGGCTAATCACCACGCTGCGGCCTTTCTCGTTGCCAACGATGGTTGTCAGCGACCTGCTCAGTTCTTCCCAGAAATCGGCGTTGCTGGTCATGCTCACCTTGCTGCTGTCCAGACCGGAAGTTCGGTTGGTCGAGTTAGTCGCCACACCGCTGTTACTGGTCGAACTGGTCGGCGAATCGGACACTGAGCCGGAAGAGACCCGCAAGCTGGATTTGCCCTCGCGCTGGCCGGTCAGATAGTTCACTTGGAAAATACGGGTCTGCAAGCCGAGCGGCTGGATGTAGATGCGTGTGCCATCCACCTTGTATTCATAGCCGTACATCTCGCGGATGGACTCCAGCGCATCGAACACGGTCACGTCTTTAAGATTGAGGGAGATGTTGCCGTCAATGTCCGGGTGCAACAGCATGCTGTAGCGGGTACCGGAAACAATGGCCATGAACACCTGCTGCGCCGGGGTGTTGCTCACCGCCAGATCGAACTTGGCTTCGGTTGATACAGAGTCGGGCAAGACAGCAGCAGGCATGGGCGGCAGTAAGGCCTCATCGACCTGCTTCTGCGTTGTTGCCGAGGCCACCGCCGCATCGAGTTCAGTGTTGATCTGGTTCCTGACCGACTTGTCGGCGCCGCCAGTCGCGCAACCGGCTATGCCGAACAAACACAGCACGATGAATATTCGCCTCATTTCCCGCTCCCCTTTTTGGTCTCATCTTCCGCGCAAGTCACAACCTTCTTCCTGGCTGGTACGGTTTTTTTCCTTGGTTTTTTCTTAACGGATACTTTACGGATGGTCTGCAAACCGCTGCGCCCGACACAGGCCAGTTCCGTCTTCGACAGATTCACGGTCGGAAACATGTGCATCACCTGGCGTCCTTGCGGCCCCATCAGCACCACACACGTTTCGTTCACCACAGTCAGGGTTGCATCACCATATTTCTGCCCGACCTCAACTTCCACACCATTGATGATGGCAGCCTCGCGTTTGGTCGAAAGGATAACCGACTGCAAGCCCTTCGGGGCTGCCGGCACCGCAATCGATGTTCCGCTCTGGCCGGACAGGCCGGGAACCAGATCAAATGCCGGGCGGGTCGGATCATCCAGCGACTCGGCTGCCCAGGCACTGCTACCAAGCAGCGCAGCCATCAGCAAAGGCAAGAAGCTTTTCAAACTTGCAGCCATATCTCGTCCAAGCTCAAGGTGTAAAGGGTCAGCGTCAACTCCGCTTGCGGATACTTCACCACGTTCATTTTCGCCATGCCCCAGAACATCCGGGTCGGCAAACGTTCCAGTGTTTGCAGATATTGCGTCAGATCGGCATAACTGCCGCGCACGGTGATTTGCACGCCGTGTTTGTATATCTGTCTGCCGCCCGATGCCCCGGACTGTGCACTGCCTGCTGCCGGTTCAATGAAACTCGACACCGGCAAAGTGTTGAGCGCCACCATCTGCAAACCGTCATTCTTGGCCAGTACCTGCCCCAGCAGATGCGCCATCTTATCCGGTGGCACCAGCTTGTCCTGCGTTTCTTTCAAATAGGTATCACCCTGCGCGATGCGCTCGCGCAGCTGGCGGATGCGCTCGCGCTGCGGCGCATCCTTGTCGGCCTGCTTCGCCTGCAACATCGCTGCCAGCTGTGACTGAACCTCCTTCATTTTTTCCTGCTGCTGCACCACTTGGGAGGACAGGCGTTTCTGCTGTGCCAACAGGGGATCAAGGAAAAGAGTGTTGATGAGCGTGACCAGGCCAAACGCGGCGGCGGCAAAGACCAGCGCGCGTTCGCGCAGCGACATCCCGTCCACCTTTGCCACCAGCTGATTCCAGCGCTCTTTAATCACTTTACCGCCCCCTCCACCGCAACCGATTGCAGGCCGAATTCCACGTACCCGGTGACCGGCTGGTTATCGACCGGCGCCGGCTGTTTCATTTGCAGCGCCGCAAAAGACTTGCCGCGCATCACCGGCTCACGGTTCATGCGCTGAATATAGGCAGGCAACAACTGCGGATTGGTCACCGCCCCCTGCAAACTTATCTGTGCACCGTCGCCGGTGATGTTGAAACCGGTCAGCCACAGCCCGCGCACCGATTGTCGCGCAAAGGCGCGCAGATATTCGGAATAGCCCTGGGTATTGCCGATCGCCCCGCTCTTGAGCGTATTCAACAAAGTGTCCTGCGTGCCCATCTGTGCTTCAAGCGCCTTCAACTCGTCATCCAGCATCTGCTTCGCGCGCTGCGGTGAAAATTCGTTGGCGTAATTGACCATGCGCTTCTGCTCCGCCTCATAACGCCTGGTCATCTCCAAAGTCTGCTTCGCGAGTTCACGCACCTGATACCACGCGTAACCGTAAAACAACATCGACCCAAGCACGATCAGCAGCAGCGCCTGCAACATCGTCACCACAGAAAAATATTTTCTCTGCTTGAGGAAGATCGGATTGAACAGATTGATCTGCTGGCTCATAACGCCTTCTTCTCCTGGCGCAGGGCCGCGCCCAGCGCATGCAGCGCATAGCTCGCAAATTCGCTGTCCGCCAGCTCTGGCACACCAATAACGTCCATTCCCTGCGCCAGATCCAGCGCCTCGACCGGCAGCCCGAGATTTTCACCCAGCAACTGCGCAAGCCCCAACTCGTCCGGGGCTGATACCAGCATTCGATTGATCGAAATGTGATGAAACTGCCGGTCAAAATAATCCAGCGAGCGCTGCACTTCCAGTTCGACACGCTCCCGCGACTGCCGGCGCAAATTCTCGTCGGCATCGGACAGTTGCCCGATCGAAATATCGATGCGCCGCGCCAGAAACAATTCACCGTCGCTGGTGATGGTGAGCAGACCACCCTCGTCATTGAATGCCAGCAAGGCCAGCCCGCGGCCTTCCGTCTCGTACAGCGCCGCGATGTTGCGCTGCGCGGTTTCCGGAATATCGATCACGGAAAGATCGATCCTGGCCTTCTCAAACAAATTGATCCGCCTGCGGATAGTTTCATTCGAGGCCGCAATCGCATACAGCGATTGCGGGCGTTCGCTGCCGTATTTGCCGGTCGGAATCTGCAACACATCAACGGTCGCGTCATCCACGTGATAACTGAGCGAATCCTTGATCTTCCAGCGGATCGCGGTCTTCAGTTCATCCACGGGCACATTCGGCGCCTCCACCATCATCAACTGGTATTCATTGGCGGCAAGCAGGGTGGTAAAGCGCGCATTCTCCGGCAATATCTCTTTGCGGATCTTTTCGAGCGCGGCGGAATTCATCTCCTGTACCGGGTAAAAGGCGCAACGCGTAATTTGCGGACGAGTGCCAACATATTTCGCCTGCGCGATATACGCCCCTTTATTTCCAAAAGTCGCCGAAGTCCAGCCGACTTCGCGGCTGCCACCCTTGAATAGAGAAAAAAGATTGCTTAATGCCATAATTTGCGCGAACTTAAAGAACTAACCCATTGCTGTCAAGAAATATTCCTCCATGAAATGTCGCACCTTCGGCATCTTTTGGCCGGAATTCGACATTTTCCTGACACCCGATATCAAAACGGCGATACCCGCCGCATGGTCGCCTGACCGAATCCCGACATCCATCAGTACGCTTCGCGCTGGTAAATGATAGATCTGTTCCCACGATAGATGCCGAAAACCGCCGTCCCGGCAATACTCGGATCGACGCCTGCGCCATTACCACCCGTCAACAGATAGTTCGGGCCACTGATCCCCGCATCCACATTGCCCGTTCCACCACCGGTCGGCGCACTCAATATAAATGACAACTGCCCCGCACTGACCGAACCGCCCGGAGGCGTGGCCGCCGTTGTCCACGGGCATCCGGTTTTGCACTGGTAGTTGGATAAATTGAGCGTCAGATTCGTTACGCTGTCGGTGGGACTGGTCATCCAGTCCATCACTCCCGGCTCGACCTCGCCGTAATACTGCACCAGTGCGACCATGGATAAAGCCAGCTTTTCCGAGCCATAGGCGTTGCCAACCTTCGCCCGGCCGCTCACCACTTTCAGCGCGCCTTCCCCTGCACCCGAAGAGGCGATTGCAGAACTGGCCCCAGTCCCGGCTGCATGCAAAGCAACGTCTGCCGGATCTGTCGGTCCCGCGGCAGTGAAGGTGTACGCGGGCAACGATGTCGTCGTTCCGGCACCTCCCGCGAAATTGGACGCCAACAGCAGCGGATTGGACAATGAGCCCGCTGCCCCCACGCCACTCAATGTCACGTCCTGAGCATATGCACCCTGATAGTTGCTTGTCGTCGAATCGGCCAGATTCTGTGCCGTGACTTTGACGCTGAACGGTTGGCCGGAATACACCATCCCGCTGGCCTCGGTCGGGTTCGACGGGCACACCGTCAACCCACCCGGGCAGGCAAACGGCACGCCGGAGGCGGAGATGATCTCCGTGATGTAATGGTCCGGAATGAACAAGGTACTCGCGGTCGTCGACCCGGTGGCGGTCAAGCCCGAGCCCAGATAAGAGGCGCCGGTCAAGTCGGCTTGCAGATTGATCTCGCCCACCTCACCCCAGGTCAGGGTAGTCACGGTCGCCGCACCGTTCGTGAACGAAGCACCCGGAATGACCGCATCCCCACCCAACGCCGGATTCGCCCAGGTCCCGGCACCCATTGCCAGCACGCTGCTCAAGGTTGCTCCCTCGGGTGCGGTTTCCTTGCCAAAGTTTGGGGTTGCATTGCCGAGCGCATTCAGCGCCGTAACCGTGGCACTGAACGGATTACCCGCCTTGATCGGACCTGCCGTCACACCAGTCACTGAAAACGAGGCCGGTGCGACCACAAAGGTATTGCTGCTGCCGTTGAGCGCGACTGCCGTGGCACCACCGAATGGCGTGACAGTCTTGTTGGCGTTGAGCGTGATCTGCCCCGCGTCATCGTAGCGCGCGGTGATGGGCGCGGAGCCGTTGCCGTCAAAAGTCAGGCTGACTGCCGTGCCACCGGGGGCAACAGCCGTCGCATTGATAGTGGTGAGATTGCCCGCCTGGCACGATGCCGGATTGTTGCAGGTATAACCCATGTTCACGCCAACCGTCTGGCTGATGATCGCCGGAGTGCAGACCGCCGGGTTGGTGGTCGAAGCCTGCACGGCGCGCAGATAGCGCGTGGGGGTGGCAGTGCCGGAAACCTGGGCGGGAATCGTATAAACATCGCCGGGGCTGGAGGTATCGGAGAAGATGAAACCCGCCGTGTTCGCCGTGAAGGTGCATGAAGGCGTGCCGAAATTGCAGGCAGTGGCGTTGGCCGGCGTGGGCGTGGCGGATGAAACGCCGAACACCACGCTGCCCGCCGTAACGACCTGCACATCCTTGGTCACCGAGCTGCTGCCGTTCGGGATCACAAAGTCGGCGCCCGCCGCCCCGCCGGTGGTGCCATCCCAGTTCACTGTCGGCGTGCCGCTCGCGCTCAGCGTGCCGCTGACACCCAGCGTATAAGGTGTTACGCAGGGCACGGCGGCATCGGTACAGGCCTTGATGGTCAATGTGCTGGCGGCACAGGTGAGTCCGCTGCCGCTGGATTGAATCTCAAGGTGGTCGGGTACGTTGATGGGGCAGACATGAGTCTGCGCCGCAATAGCAACCAATGCGGCTTGGCTCAGCGCCTTCTGATACACGCGCACCTCGTCAAGATTGCCACCGAAGCCAAATGCATTCGTCCCCTCGCCCGAGGCATTTGTTTCACCACCGATGGATGACGGCCCCGGGTCTGATCCCGCGGTCCAAGTGAACGTGCCGGTGTTGGAAGTCACCAGCGTACCAGCAGTGTTGTAGGCATAGATCGTCGCGGTGCTGGCGTTGGCACCTGCGGCTAGCTGTACCGATAAGGCAACGAATAACCACTGATTGCTCGGAATCGGGGCTGTGTCAAGAATATAGACCGAGGGCTGCCGGTAATAGAAACGCAGGCCACCCGCACCGAAAGCAGTTGTCTCACCCACACTGAAGCCCCAACCGCCCGGACTGGTATTGCCCTGGTCATCGATGAGGATGCGCTGCCCGGGCAAGGTGTTGTCGGCAACGTTGATCCAGGCCGTGATCGTAAAATCCCCCGCTGTTGCCGCAAGGTTTGGAAAGCCCGCAGGCAACGCAAGGTAATCCTTGTTCGAGCGGTTGAACACGCCGTAGCGGCAGGTGCCCGGGCTGCCGGCAATCGCCGGGCCGGTATTTGCAGTCGTCGGCTTCGTTACCAGCCCCGCCGCAGTGCCGTTGAAACCGCCGGCACCACTGTCGACGGCTTCATTCGCCGTGCCGTTCCAGCTTGCCTCGTCCATGCGGTATTCGGCCAGCGGCGTGGGCACGGTATAGTCGATGCTGATCGAAATATGATCCACGCTGACGGTGCGCGCACCGCCGGTAGTCCCGTTCTTTCTCGATGCCAGAGCTGCGCCGAAATTGCCCGAGTTGATATCGGCAGCAGTCCAAGCTCCCCCCCACAAGTCGGCAGCACCGCCGTGTGCCTCGATGACATCCACGGTGGTGTAATTGGTCAGCGTGGAGCGATCCGTCGCCTGAATGGTAGCGACACCGGCCACGTCCTTCACCAGCCGCATGGCCGCATCGCGAACTAGGGTGTTGCTGGCCTTCCGTTCGACGTTGACGGTGATGCCGTTGATCGTCGCGCCAGCGGGAATGGCAAAACCGTAGCCGGTACACTGCAAATAGTTGGTCGTCTGGTTGTCGTTCACCGATGCCGTGGCGTAAGCATTATCGCTGGCGAGAGGCCCGGCCAGCGTTGCCGGATTCCATGCGATCGTGCCGATGCCCGCGACGTTGAGACAAGCCGTTGGGCTGGCCGTGACGGTTACCGGCCTGACCATGCTGTAGGTTTCCCCGCTGAAATCGCCGTTGCCCGCTCCCGTACCGCCGAGCGGATTGCTCACAGCATCAATAATGGAATCGTTATCTGCCAGATTGAGTCCCAGCGTGCCGTTGCCGGTGCCCGTGCTGGCCGTGACGGTATACACCGTGCCACTGACCGGTGTCACACCGGTAATGAGCGCGCCGCTCACGCTGCCGGCCTGAGCCAGCGCAAAATCGGTCGCATCCACGCCGGTCACGGTTTCGCTGAAGGTCACCGTCCAGGAAACGCTTGCCAAAGCGGTAGGCGAAAGATCGACCCGCACAATGGAAGAAACGACTGGCGCAGTCCTGTCCAAGGTGTACACCTGCCCGGTGAACGGCAGGTTGGTCAAGGCAGGCGTTACACCCGTGGTGTTGCTCATGTCCAACCCCAGCGTACCCGTACCCGTCCCGGTGCTTGCCGTTACCGTCCATATCGTGCCGCTGCCGCTCACACCGGTGATCGCCGGCGCTCCGCCCAGCCCGGAATTGACCAGCGTGAAGTTGCCGCTGCTCACGCCGGTGACGCTGGTATTGAAGGTAACGTCCCAGGAAACGCTGGCTGCATTGGACGTACAGGCGCCAACACAGTTGATGGAGACAACGGTGGGCGTTGGAGGTGCGGCCACGGTTTCATCCACGATCAATTGATCGCTCAAGACGCTCTGATTGACCGTCAATCGCATGCCGGTGGCATTGACCCATGAAAACTCTACGCCCAGCTTTGATCCGGCCGGTATATTGGTAGCAGACAATCCGGCAAGACTGAGGGTGTAATCGGCTCTGGCGGCAGTAACGGCCACGCTGCCCGGCGTACCGGTGAAATACACTTTGACGCCGGTCGATGTTGTATAAAACAAGTTGGCGGTCAATATCGAGCCGGCGACAACTCCTCTTGCTCTAATGCCTACGCTGGTTCCCACGACATTCATCGCGGACGCATAACCCGCCCCGTTGTAATACAGAGAAAGCGTCGTTGCAGCAGTCCAACGAACATCCCTGTTCACTGCGGGAACGCAGGTTGCGTCTTTGATATCCGCCATCAATCCGATTCCTGGAACCGCGCCCAAAGCGGTATCGGCAGCCACCGGGCAGATGGTATTGGTAGTTACGGCAGGCTGGGTCAGTACTGTGCCAGTATTTAAATACATGAAGTAGGTTCTTGCTGCAGCCTGTGCTGTGCCGGGACTGCACATGCCCGCAATCAAAAACAGGAAAAAGAACTTGGCGAGCCTGCTCATGACTCGTCCCGGAGCACGAATCTGCCCGACCTCGCCATCCCTACCCGTACTGTCACGCCATGCCGCATTCATACTTCCTTCCTTTCGTTTTCCACGTCAAACCGTTTGGTTGACCACTGTGCCCATCAGCATCACGTGGGTCAGCTTCCCCGCACTGTTCGTGATCGGCGAGTGATGCCAGTCCAGCAGGATATTGTGCCCATTTTTTGGTATGCCGAGGCCGATCAAATTACCCCCGCACCCGAACAGGTCATCGATGGAACGTTTCCCTGTTTCAACTTCAATAGGCAGCATGATCTCGTATATTCTCGCCCCGATCACATCGGATCGGCACCAGCCAAGCACCTTCTCGGCCTCGCGGTTCCAGTCGACGATCCTAAGCCTGGCATCCAGAACAATGATGGTAACCGGCGCGAACTCATGCAGTGCCCTATAACGTTTTTGCTCATTCAGCCTGTTCAGTTCCAGGTATTCATTCAACCGGTTGTTTGTGTCCACATACTTGGATACCATAAAACCGAAAGCAATAAACAGGAACGAGGCCACCAGCCTCATGTAAAGCTCCATGCCGGATGGCTGAAGGCTTGCGAAATACGATTCGCCGGTAAAGAACAGGCTGTCAATCAGACTGTCGAGCAACCAGAAAACCAGCGAGAAAATTACGCCGAGCCGGAGAAAATGCCCCGGTGGCAGTCCCGATAAATTTTTTTCTACACTATTCATTTTGACTATCACCTTTGAGTGAGGAATCATACTCGCCCAAAATTCAGCAAATAGCATGCCAAACATTTATATTCCGCGTAGTCAATTTGTTATAAAGCATCACTAGTGTCCGGTTAAAAACGAT
>DISA01000092.1 GCA_002421915.1 Gallionellaceae bacterium UBA6222 | reverse complement strand
TGCGCACCTCGGGTTGCGTAGAGGAAAGTCCGGGCTCCATAGAGCAGGATGCCGGTTAACGACCGGACGCCGTGAGGCGATGAACAGTGCCACAGAGAATAGACCGCCTAAGTTCCGCAAGGAACCGGCAAGGGTGAAACGGCGGGGTAAGAGCCCACCGCGGACGTGGTAACACGGACGGCACGGTAAACTCCATCCGGAGCAAGACCAAATAGGCTGGCCATGACGTTGCTCGCGTCGCCAGCGGGTAGGTCGCTTGAGCGTCAGGTAACGAAACGCCTAGAGGAATGACTGTCCACGACAGAACCCGGCTTACCGGCCAGCTTCACCTTCTTACTTGTTCGCGGTGAGTGCCTGCTCCAGTTGATCGGCAGGCAGATAGCCCGGATTCATCTGCCCGTTGCCAAAGATCAGCGCGGGCGTGCCGTTCACTTTCAGCTTGCGCCCCAGTGCCAAGACCTGATCGGTTTTTGTTGCGCAATTCACCTTGGGCGGTCTGACGCCGTTGAGCATCCACGCATCCCATGCCTTGAACGGTTGCTTGCTGCACGATATATCGCGCACCAATTCACCCGATCCTTCAAAGATCGGAAAAAGGAACAGGTAATGGGTCAGGTTGTCGATTTTCTCCAGCTCTTGCGCCATTTTTTTGCAGTATCCGCAATTGGGATCTTCAAAGGTAATTAGCGTGCGTTTCCCGTTGCCTTTGACTTTCTTGAGTGCCAGTTCCAGCGGCAACTTCTTGATGTCGATGGCGAACAGCTGGCGCGCGCGCGCGTCGGTGAGATTGCTGCGCAGCTGCATATCGAACAACTTGCCGTCGATCAGATAGCGTCCGCTCTCGTCCGAATAATAGATGTGATCGCCGGTGACGACCTCGTACAGTCCGGCTACCGGCGTTGGATTGACCTGGTCGATGGGGCCGATGGCCTGCTGGTATTGCTGTTGCAGGGTTTGCTTGAGGGCGGCCGTGTCGGTTGCGGCATGGACTGCGCCGGCGGCGCAGAAGAACAACAGGGACAGCAGAATTTTTTGCATGGGATTTTCCTTTAAAGGGTGATCAGTTGAGCGCGTGGCGTGCCAGCATTTTCTTCAGCGGCGTGACGGCGTTGGTGGCGGAGAGGCCGACGTTGCGCAGCAGGCGCAGTAGCGGGTTGGTGTTGACGAACAGGTGCTTGAGCGCGTCGGTGGTGAGCTGCATAGACAAAATGTCTTCTTGGCGTGCTTTTTCGTAGCGGCGCAGCAGGTGCAGATTGCCGCAATCCAGCGCGCCGCGCTGCAACAGCGTATGCGCCAGTTCGCGCGCGTCGCGCAGCCCGAGGTTGACGCCCTGGCCGGCCAGCGGATGCACGTTATGCGCTGCATCGCCGATCAGTGCGAGGCGCGGCTGGGTGATGTGCGCCAGATTGAGGACGCGCAGGGGGAAGGTGGCGGGGGGCGTGATCAGTGTCAATTCTCCCAAGGTATGGTTTGAGGCTTCGGCCACACGCGCGCAGAGTTCTGCGTGAGTGAGCGCCAACAGTTCGGCGGATTTCTCCGGGCTGACCGACCAGACCATGGAAACACGGCGCCCCGGCAACGGCAGCAAAGCAAGGATGCCGTCCGGTTGGAACCATTGATGGGCGATACCGCGATGCGCGCGGCTGATATTGAAGTTGGCGACCACGCCGTGCTGGTGGTAGGGCGTGGGCACCTCCGGCATCCCGGCCTGATGGCGCACCCAGGAATCGCGCCCGTCCGCACCGACGATCAGCTTGGCGGTGAGCTCACGCCCGTCCTGCAAGGTCAGTCGCGCCGCTTCTTCGTCCCGGTGCAGCTCGGCGCAACGGGCCGGTTGCAGCAGAGTGAGATTGTCCTGTTCGCGCAGAACCTGCCACAGGGTGTCCTGCAACAAGCGGCTCTCCAGGATGAAGGCCAATTCCGGGGCGCCGAGTTGGTAGGCGCTGAAATCCAGCCTGGAACCGGTGTCGCCAAATACGCGCATAGCTTCCACTTGCTGTACCCGGCCCATGTCCAGCCGTTGCCATGCACCACATTCGCGCAGGAATTCGGCGTTGCCGGGTGTGAATGCGTAGATGCGTGCATCCCAATCAGAAGTTAAAGATTGATTCTCACGTTCGCTTCCTCGCCCGCTTGCGGGAGAGGATTGAGGAGAGGGCAGGCGGGGTGAGGAACCACTTTCAACCAAGGCCAGTTTCAGGCCGCTATCTTTGAGTGCCGCTGCCAGGCTGGCACCGACCGAGCCGCCGCCGATGATGACGATGTCGAATTCCATGTCGAATTATTTTGCAGAAAAATTCGCAAGCATCATAGCACGGGCGGGTTGATTAAATTATAATCAGCGCCCCCCGCGGAAACCATCATGCAAATCGGTCGCTACAAATTAAAAAACAACCTCATCGTCGCACCCATGGCGGGCGTGACCGACCGGCCGTTCCGTATGCTGTGCAAGCGCATGGGCGCGGGCATGGCGGTGTCCGAGATGGTGGCGTCCAATTCCCTGCTGTACGGTTCCGAAAAAACCAAACGCCGCGCCAACCACGAGGGCGAGGTCGATCCGATTTCGGTGCAGATTGTTGGCGCCGACGCGAAGATGCTGGCGCGGGCCGCGCAACACAACGTGGATAACGGCGCTCAGATCATCGACATCAACATGGGCTGCCCGGCCAAGAAGATCTGCAATGTGATGGCCGGTTCCGCACTGTTGCAGAATGAGAAACTGGTCGGTGAGTTGCTGGATGCGGTGGTCGGCGCGGTGGGTGTGCCGGTCACGCTGAAGATCCGCACCGGCTGGGACAAACAGAACCGCAACGCCGCCAACATCGCGCGCATCGCCGAAGACTGCGGTATCCAGGCGCTGGCCATTCATGGCCGCACCCGCGCCTGCGCTTACACCGGCGACGCCGAATATGACACGATCCGCGCGGTAAAAAATGCGGTGCGCATCCCGGTGATCGCCAACGGCGATATCACCACGCCGGAAAAGGCGAAATTTGTTTTGCAGCACACCGGCGCCGATGCGGTGATGATCGGGCGCGCCGCGCAGGGACGGCCGTGGCTGTTCCGTGAAATCGCGCACTATCTGGCGACAGGCATGCATCTGCCCGCCCCGGCGGTGGACGAGATTCTGCACGTGCTGCTGCAACACCTGCACGACCTGTACGCCTTCTACGGTGAGCAAACCGGCCTGCGCGTGGCGCGCAAGCACATCTCCTGGTACACCAAGGGACTGCCCGGCTCGGCCGTGTTTCGCCACCGCATGAACATGCTGGAAAGCGCGGAAGAACAATTGCGCGCGGTCAATGATTTTTTTGCAGAACAAAAAACAAGCGGCGAAAAGCTGCGGTATGACGAAGTCAGGGAGAAAGTGGCATGAGTGAGAATTGTCCGATCGGCGAGAACGATATCGCCAGGCATGTGCGCAAGGCACTGAATGATTACTTCAAGGATCTGGATGGCGAAGAGCCGTCGGTCGCCATCTATGACATGGTGATCTGCTGCGTCGAGAAGCCGATGCTTGAAACCGTGCTGCAACACGCGGGCAGCAACCAGACGCGGGCCGCCGAACTGCTCGGCATCAACCGCAATACCCTGCGCAAAAAAATGCAGTTGCACGGCATCAATTAGACGAAGCTCGCGCGGCGATTCGTTCGCTCTCTCTGCCGCATGCGGGAGAGGGTTGGCGAGAGGGAATCTGGCGCGTTCTAACAACCACGATTTATTTTTATCTGGAAACCATCATGGCAGCCATCACCCAAGCCCTCATCAGCGTGTCGGACAAATCCGGCGTTCTCGAATTCGCCCAAGGCTTGCACCAGCTCGGCGTGAAAATCCTTTCCACCGGCGGCACTGCCAAGCTGCTCGCCGACAACGGCGTGCCCTGCACCGAAGTCGCCGACTACACCGGCTTCCCCGAGATGCTCGATGGCCGCGTGAAAACACTGCAACCGAAAGTGCACGCCGGCATCCTGGCGCGCCGCGACCTGCCCGAGCATGTTGCCACGCTGAAGAAACACGACATCCCCACCATCGACCTCGTGGTGGTCAACCTGTACCCGTTCGCGGCCACCATCGCCAAGCCCGGTTGCACGCTGGAAGACGCCATCGAAAACATCGACATCGGCGGCCCGACCATGGTGCGCTCCGCCGCCAAGAACCACGCGCATGTTGCCATCGTCACCGACCCGGCCGACTACGCCGACGTGCTGGCCGAGATGCAGACCAACAAGTGTGTCGTGTCAGATGCCACCCGCTTCGACCTGGCGAAAAAAGCCTTCTCGCACACCGCCGCCTACGACAGCATGATCAGCAACTACCTCACCGCCATCAACAGCGACGGTAGCAAGCAAGCCTTCCCGGCGCAGATCAACTTCAATTTCGCCAAGGTGCAGGAAATGCGCTACGGCGAGAACCCGCACCAGCAAGCCGCTTTCTATCGCGACCTCATTGCGCTGCCCGGCGGCATCGCCGACTACACGCAAGTGCAGGGCAAGGAACTGTCCTACAACAACATCGGTGATTCCGATGCGGCGTGGGAACTGGTGAAGACCTTCCAGGAACCGGCCTGTGTCATCGTCAAGCACGCCAACCCCTGCGGCGTCGCCATCGCCGACAGCGCGCTGAACGCCTACAAACTGGCCTACGCCACCGACACCACCTCCGCGTTCGGCGGCATCATCGCCTTCAACCGCGAGCTGGATGAAGCCACCGCCGCGCAGATCACCGCCAACCAGTTCGTCGAAGTCATCATCGCGCCGAGCGCCACCGACGCCGCACTCAAAGTCACCGCCGCCAAGCAGAACGTGCGCGTGCTCACCGTGCCGCTGTCCAACGCGCACAATCAGTGGGACGTGAAACGCGTCTCCGGCGGTCTGCTGGTGCAAAGCCCGGACGCACTTAACGTCGGTGCAGAACACCTCAAGGTCGTCACCAAGGCACAGCCTTCCAAGGAACAGATGACCGACCTGTTGTTCGCATGGCGCGTCGCCAAATACGTGAAGTCCAACGCCATCGTATTCTGCAAAGGCGGCCAGACGCTCGGCGTCGGCGCAGGCCAGATGAGTCGTGTCGATTCCACCCGCATCGCCAGCATCAAGGCGCAGAACGCGGGCCTGAGTCTGGTGGGTTCCGTGGTCGCCTCCGACGCCTTCTTCCCGTTCCGTGACGGTATCGACGTGCTGGCGCAAGCCGGTGCCAAGGCCGTCATCCAGCCGGGCGGCTCGATGCGCGACGAAGAAGTCATCACCGCTGCCGACGAGTTGGGCCTGGCGATGGTGTTCACCGGCCACCGTCACTTCCGCCATTAAGCCGGCCGTGCTTGGTCTTCTGTTCCGTCATTCCCGCGCAGGCGGGAATCCAGCGAGAATGAAGGCCCTGCGCAGCAGGCAGCACAAGGTTCTGCCCCGCTGTGCGGGGTTTGTCCCATCATCTGGATTCCCGCCTGCGCGGGAATGACAACGAAGGTGTCGTTATGAAGATTCTAGTCATTGGTTCCGGCGGTCGCGAGCACGCACTCGCCTGGCGTCTGGCGCAAGGCAAGAAAGTGCAGAAGGTCTACGTCGCCCCCGGCAACGCGGGCACCGCGCTGGAAGAGGGCGTGGAGAACATCAACATCACCGCCATCCCCGAGCTGCTTGAGTTCGCCAGGAACAACGACATCTACATGACCGTGGTCGGCCCCGAAGCGCCGCTGGCCGCAGGCGTGGTCGACGTGTTCCGCGCCGCAGGACTGAAGATTTTCGGCCCCACCAAAACCGCTGCGCAACTCGAATCCTCCAAGGATTTCGCCAAGCGCTTCATGACCCGCCACAACATCCCCACCGCCTTCTTCGAGACCTTCAGCGAGATCGCACCCGCCAAAGCCTATGTCGAAAAACACGGTGCACCCATCGTCGTCAAAGCCGACGGACTCGCCGCAGGCAAAGGTGTGGTCGTGGCGATGAGCAAGGAAGAAGCCTTCGACGCCATCGACATGATGCTGTCCGACAACAAGCTGGGCGATGCCGGTGCGCGCGTGGTGGTGGAAGAATTCCTCGCAGGCGAAGAAGCCAGCTTCATCGTCATGGTCGACGGCAAGAACGTATTGGCGATGGCCAGCAGCCAGGACCACAAGCGCCTGCTCGACGGCGACCAAGGCCCCAACACCGGCGGCATGGGCGCCTACTCGCCCGCCCCGGTGGTCACCCCCGACGTGCATGCGCGCGTGATGCGTGAAGTCATCAACCCGACGCTCGCCGGC
>DISA01000008.1 GCA_002421915.1 Gallionellaceae bacterium UBA6222 | reverse complement strand
TGTCTAGTTAATCGGGGTCGATTCAGGGCTTATTTCCGCACATCTACTGGGTGAGTGAGACTTTTGCAGGAGCCCTGCACGCGAACGGATACTCGCGCACAGAGCACTCCTGCAAAAACCTTCAACTGCCGGATTTAAGAAAAAAAGAAAGTCGCGGATGGAATGACCGCAACCTGGCGTTACAAAACCGCGTTCAGGAAAATCAGAGGCGAGGCGTTGGCCGTAATAAAGGGATGACCTGCGCAATAGCAGGATTAAATTCACGCGCAATACCGCTCAAGCGCTTAACATCTTTCAAAATAATCAGTCTGCGTTCGCAGATGATCATACCCTCTTCCTGGAAGCGGGTAAGGGTACGACTGACGGTCTCCTCCGCGATACCGAGATAATTTCCGATATCTCCGCGCGACATACTTAAATTGAACTGGGTTGAAGAGAAATTACGCATGGCAAAACGCCGTGACAGGTTCAGCAAATAAGTTGCCAGACGCTCTTCGGCATTCTTTTTTCCGAGTAGTAGCATCAACTTTTGATTGTGCTTTACTTCCCTGCTCATCATTCTGAGCATTTGATAATGCATCGAAGGAATTTGCCGCGCCAACTCCTCGAAACAACTTGCCGAAATTTCGCACACCGAGGTAGTTTCCAGTGCCACTGCCTCACAGTTGTAACGATTTTCATCTACAGCGTTCAGCCCAAGCAATTCTCCCGGGATGTGGAAGCCTGTAATTTGCAGGCGGCCGTCGTCTGTTGAAATGCAAGTTTTGACCGAACCGCTGCGGATGGCATAAGCGTGTGCAAATTCTTCGCCAACACGGTAAAGCACCTGACCTCGCTTGACTATGCGCTTCCTCTTCACATAACGGTCGAGCAGTACCGAATCCGCACAGTTCAAACCCATAGGTAAACAAAGCTGGTAAAGGCCGCAATCCTGACAGGCTATCGCAGCGTAGCTCGACTCTTGAACAGATTGATACGTCATAATTTTATTGTCGGGTTGGGGAAATTTATGCTACCCATCCTGAAGGGTAAAGATAACCATACGGCCACGACTTCCTGCAAGGTTTTGCATCATGCCTGGCTTGCCCGCTTTGTTGTAGCTTGATCTGAACCAATTCGGAAGGTTTTGGCCCGGGTGAGACTTCAGCTTCAGCCAGGCTGGCAAGATTGAGCGCCTTAAAATGTTCCTCTTTCAACACCACCAATAGCCTAAATCTCGAATGCGGCGTTCAGAGTATGAACCGACGATACTTGAAAATCAACAGATCATGACTGGGCTGAATTGAATTCCCGAGTAGATCATTTTGGAATAGATTTGCCCATCAATCGAGAGGGCGTGAGGCGCAATTTGATCAACGTGCTGGATTTCAAGGAAACGGCTGAATCTCAATAATGGTAACGACACTGGGCAACCAGGATGGTGTCGTCTTGAACTGCGTAAACCAGCCGATGCTCTTCGTCGATGCGCCGGGACCAAAAACCCGCAAGGTTATGCTTGAGCGATTCCGGCTTGCCGATGCCCTCGAACGGGGAACGCCGGATGTCTCGCAAAAGCGTGTTGATGCGCTTGAGTGTGGCGCGATCCTTCGTCTGCCAGAACAGGTAATCTTCCCAAGCTTGATCGGAGAACTTAATCGGCATCGGGCAACAGCTCTCTTTGCTGTCCGCCTTGCGCGGCCAACTGTTCGATTGATTCCATGAGTCGCTTCGCATTCTTCGGGCTGCGCATCAGATAGGCTGTCTCCTCCAGTGCATTGAAGTCTTGCAGCGACATCATCACGACAGGGTTGCCCGCCTGACGGGTGATCAGCACCGGAGCACGGTCTTCCGCAACTTTGTTCATAATCTCCGCCAGATGCTGGCGGGTGTGGCTGTATGTAATGGCTTCCATATTTATCCCCTCTTTAGTTGTACAAATAATAGTACAACTAACCGGTGAATTCAACACTGAATTCCAATTGTGGCGAATTCGCCACCTTCAGATGGCAATATCGGCTACGCCATGTTTTACGTTGGAGGTTTAGCGAGGCTGGAGGGGTGGTTGGCAGGGCAGGATCGAAAACTTAACTTGACACCTTAATCAACCTCGTCAGTGTTGAAATAAGCCCTACCTAGTTCTTGGGCGGATCAGCGCAGGAAGTCGAACAGCGACAATTGTGAAATCTTTGCGAAAGATTGTTGCGCCGCCTGCAAAGTGAGTTGTTGCTGGTTGAGTTGGCTGATGGCCTGCAGGTAATCGGTATCCTGGATCTTGGACAGGGTTTGCTTGTACTGCAAACCGAGGTCTTCACCGGTGCTTTGCAGGGAGTCCAGCTCGCGCAAACGCCCCCCCACCGTGGCACGCACACTCAGCACATTATCCAGATCATGGTCGAGTTTGCCCAGGGACTGTTGCAGTCCTTGCTGGAAGGCGGCAGTCGCCACCGCATCCCCGGCTGCGGGTGCGGTATTCAGGGTGGCAATCAGGTCGGTCAAGGTACTGAACATGCTCTGGTTGCTGCTGGGGCTGATGTCGAAGGTGTCCAGATCGGCGGGAGCCCCCTGAATCTCGAACTGGATGCCGTTGAAGCTGATCGCCTGACCGCTGACGTAGGGTTGCCCGCTCGACACCGCTACCGGTACACCACTGGTTACATCGGCCACATCATAAGTGGTCACGCCCGCCACCACATTGAATGTCACCCGGTAGCTATTGGCGGAATATTGCGTTGCATCCGGCACACGCCCCTGACTGATGATGCCGCTCCCTGTGTTGGCAGTGTTGGCTACCGACTGAAAGGTGCCATTGCCGTTCTTGATGCGCATGAAGATATCCGCGCCAGAATCGGTGCTGGCGATCTGGCGCGAGGGAGCGGCCTGAATCAGGCGCTGCACATCATCGCCCTGATAGGCCACGCCGCCGCTGCCGGCGACAAAGGGTTGAATCTTGCCCTGTGCGCCGGAGAACAGGTAGTTGCCTGCGCCATCAGTGCTGTTCGCCAAGCCGATCAGTTCCTGCAATCTGCCATCCAAATCGGCGGCAATACCGCGCAGGTCACTCTGATTGAGACCGGGATTGCCGGCCTGTACGGTCATGGTCTTCACGTCCTGCAACAACAAAGTCACGCTGCCGAGGATGCTCTCGCCAAGGGACAGGGTATTGGTTACGGCAGTGCGGTTGGCCGCGTACTGCGTGTTCGCCGCGTCCGCCTGATTCAGTTCAGTTGCGCGTGCAGCGGCCGCAGGATCGTCTGCCGGATTGACGATGCGGCGTCCGGTGGAAATCTGTGATTGCGTCTTGGCCAGATTCACCTGCAACTGGTTCATCGTGGTGACACTTTCGCTAAACAGCGTGGCGGTACTGATACGCATGATGTTTATCCTCCCAGTTGCAGCAGTGAATCAAACATGGCTTGCGAGATCGCCATCGCTTTGGCCGCCGCCTGATAGGCTTGCTGGTACTTGAGCAGGTTGGCCGCCTCTTCGTCCAGGTTGACACCGGATTCGGACTGCTGGGACTTGCTGATTTGCGCCAGCATGCTGGCTTGCGCCTGGCTGGTCACGTCCAGCTCGCGGGTCTGGCTGCCAACTTGGGCGATCAACTGGCCGTAGGCACCCTGATAACTGGTGGTGCCATTGGCCAGCGTGTTGGCGGTTTGCAGTTGTGCCAGCTTGAGCATGTTGCCGCCGTCGGTTGCGGCATTGCTGTTCGCAGAAACGGTGAACGTATCGCCCGCCACCGGTGCGCCGCTGATCTTTGTGGTCCAGCCGTTGAAACTGATGTCCGCCCCTGCCGTGTAGGCGACACCCGTTAGCGGCAAACCCGCGCCGGTGCCAGTCACGTCGAAAGTCGTCGCGCTGGTGAAGGAAATGGTGACCGGCTGTTGCAGGTTGGCATCCAGCGGCAAGCCGGAGGTCACAACAGGCTGGTCGATGGTCGCATTTCCCAGATTGGCCAGCGACGTGTTGCCGCGCACCGGATTGGCCGCCGCGATACGGGCGGGATCGGTAAGCGCCAGGGTGAAATCACGCGCACCGTTGGCGGTGGGGCGTATGCGATAAGAGTCGCCCGCCACATCCGAAACAGAACCCGCAGCGAGTTGCAGGGTGACTCCCGTGCCATTCACACCCTGCGGGGTAGCGAGTTGCGCCGGGGTAAACGACTGCAGAGCGGCGTTGGTGGCAACATTGAACAGGGTGTAGCTACTACCGTCAAAACGCAAATCATAGTCGGCACCGGTCAGTGCGCCGCTGCCGCTGATGCTGGCACTCAGGGTGGCGTTTCCCACATTATTGCTGTTAGCCACAACCTGTGGCGAACCCACATTAAAGAATGTGCCACCCAGTGCGCCATTGAGGTCGACACCCTGCTGATGTTGCTGGTTGAACGTGTCGGCAACACCGATGGCGATACGGCCGAGCGCATTCTGCGCCGGGTCTAGCACATCGTTGCGAAAGGCGAGGTACCCCCCCAGATTGCCGCCCTGCAACGCGTTTTGCTGGATGCGGCTCACACTGTTGTTGTTGACATAGACCACCTCGAGTGCGGTCTGATCGGTGAGCGAAGGAGCGGCCTGCAAGGTCGCGTTCCGGTTGCCGAGCACCAATGACTGGCCGTTGCCGATGAACACATCGAGCGAACCGTCCGGCTGCTTGATCGAGGTGACGCGGATCTCCTGGCTCAACTGGTTCACCAGTTGATCGCGCTGGTCGAGCAGATCATTGGGCGTCTGGCTCTGCCCGGTCTGGGCCTGGGCACGCACAATGGTGTCGTTGAGTGCGGAAATCTGTTTGGCGTAACTGTTGATGAGGGTGACGCTGTTGCTGATCTGCCCATTCAGCCCATCGCGAATCTCGGTCATGCGCGTGTCCAGTGTCTGCAGGCGATTGCTCAATGACTGGCCACTGCCAATCATCGCCTGCCGCGCGGCTACCGATTCCGGCGCATTGGCGACCGCATTGGCGGCACTGAAGAAATCCTGCAATGTGGCGCTCAAGCCGCCATTGGCATCACCCAGCAGATTGCTGACCTGGGTGGCCAAATCAAACTGGGTATTCAGGTTGCTGGAACGAGTCTGCGCCTCCGTCAGTTGAGCGCCGATGAAATCGTTATAGATCCGCCTCACCGCCACCACATCGGCACCCTGCCCGAAAAAACCGGAGCCGGAACTCTGCGGCTGCGCAGCAGACTGCAATATCTCCTGGCGTGAATAACCCGGCGTGTTGGCGTTGGCAATATTATGCGTGGTCACACTGATGCCCGCCTGGGCGACCTTCAGTGCGCTGACTCCTATTCCATACACTCCTGAACCCATTTATCCATCTCCTGACGTCCCGTCGATGGGGCTATCGGCAGCCCGCAAAAAAACTTTAGACTTTTGTGCTGATGCGGCCGATCACCTGTGCCAGCTTGTCGGCATAGCGCGGATCGGTGGCATAACCGGCACGTTGCATGGATTGGGCAAATTGCATCGCATCCTGCTGTCCTTGCACCCCCGCGTAACGCGGCTTGTCGCTCAATAATCTGGCGTAATCCTGAAAGCCCTCGGCGTAGGAATCATAAGCACGAAAACGTTCCACCTGCCTGCTGGCGACACCGTCGTGATATTCGGTGGTGGTCGTTTCCAACGTTTTACCATGCCAGTCCTTGCCCGCCTTGATGCCAAACAGGTTATGGCTGGGGCTGCCGTCTGCATGCCTAATCTCATGTTTGCCCCACCCGCTTTCCAGTGCCGCCTGTCCCAATATCAGTTGCGCCGGAATACCGGTCGCCCGGCTGGCGTGCTCGGCTTGCGGCAACATCCGGTCCACGAAAGATTGGCGGTCATCACCGTATTGGGCGGC
This sequence comes from Gallionellaceae bacterium UBA6222, assembly GCA_002421915.1. GTDB lineage: Bacteria > Pseudomonadota > Gammaproteobacteria > Burkholderiales > Gallionellaceae > Sideroxyarcus. The sequence continues at coordinate 11,337 of DISA01000008.1, read as the reverse complement.
GGCGGTGCCGCGCGGTGCGGCGATTGGCACATGCGGGTCGAGTTGGCGCACCATCAGATCGGCCAGCCCCACCCCGCGTTTGGACATTTCCTGCGCCAGTTGCTGGTCGAGCATGCCGGTGAACATTTTGGTCTGCTCGCTATCTAGCATGCCGTCCTGCGGGGTCGCCTCGCGCATGCTTTTCAGCATCATGTTGAGGAAGACCATCTCGAACTGTTGCGCCACCGTTTTGAGCGCCTGGTCGGGTGCCTGCCGCGCCTGATAGCGCAGCTTGTCCAGCGCTTGGCTATCGGTAGCCAGGGTATTGAGCGGAGCGGAGGCGAGCGTCATGGTGTGCGCCTAGATGATTTCCAGTTCCGCACGCAGCGCGCCGGCGGCCTGCATCGCTTGCAGGATGGCCAGCAGGTCCTGCGGTGTGGCACCGATGGCATTCAGTGACTTGACCACCTCGCCCAGCGAGACGCCGCGCTTCAGGTGCAGCAGATTACCCGGCTCCGCCTTGATCTGGATGCCGGCATTGCTCACTGCCGCAGTCTGTCCACCCGCCAGCGGATTGGGCTGGCTGATTGCATTGTCGGCGCTGATCACCACGGTCAGATTGCCGTGTGCCACAGCGCAATCGGCAAGCATCACATTCTGGTTCATCACCACCGAACCGGTGCGTGCATTAATGATGACTTTCGCCCCGCCTGCCGCCGCATCCACCACCAGATTCTCGACATGCGACAGGAACTGCACGCGCTCGTTACCCGAAGGAGCGGCGACCTGCACGGTGCGCGCATCGATTGCGCTGGCGATGTTCCGCGCAGTGGAGAATTCGCGGTTGATGGTGTCAGCCATGCGTGCAGCCGTGGTGAAATCGGCGACGTTGAGTTGCAGATAGATGGAGTCGCCCTGACCCAGCGCGGTTGGCACAGCGCGTTCCACCGTCGCCCCGCCCGGGATGCGTCCCACGCTCAAGTGGTTGATCACGGTCTTGCTGCCGCCCGCCGCCGCACCCGCGCCGCTCACCAGCAGACTGCCCTGCGCCATCGCATACACCTGCCCGTCCGCACCTTTCATCGGTGTCATCAACAGTGTGCCGCCGCGCAAACTCTTGGCGTTGCCAATCGAGGAAACCGTGATATCTATGGTCTGACCGGGGCGCGCGAACGGGGGCAGTGAGGCCGTCACCGTCACCGCCGCCACATTCTTCAATTGCAAACTGGTACCGGGCGGCAGGGTCACCCCCATCTGCGCCAGCATGGTCACTGTGCTTTGCACGGTGAACGGGGTCTGTGTGGTCTGGTCACCGCTGCCGTCCAGACCCACCACCAGCCCGTAGCCCAGCAACTGGTTCTCGCGCACACCCTGCACACTGGCGAGGTCCTTGATGCGCTCGGCCGCAGCACCCGTAACCGCCAAGCCAAGCAACAGGGCAAGAGTGAACCGGTTTATGAATCTCATGGCAATCTCCTAGAACGGCAGCACGCTGGTGAAGATGCGGGCAAACATGCTGGTCACGTCCGCCGTATCCAGGCTGGTCGTGCCTTTGTATTCCAGATGGACATCGGCCACCTTGGTCGACAGCACGCTGTTGTTACCGTTGATGTCCGGCGGAAATACCACACCGGAAAAACGCACATATTCGTTGGAATGGCGGATGTTGATCTGCTTTTCGCCCGCCACGCGCAGATTGCCGTTGGGCAGCACCTCGATCACCGTCGCCGTCAGCGTGCCGCTGAACGTGTTTGCACCGGAAGCGTCGCTCTTGCTGTCTGATTTCACACTGCTGCTGCCGGACAGGCCGCCGGTGATCGCCGGCGTAGTGACGCTGAGGCTGCCGCTGTTTTCCAGAGTCGTGCCGGATTTCCCGGTGGCCGAAGTCACTTCAGCGATGGCAATGGTGAGCAGATCGCCGACCCGGCGCGCGCGGCGATCCTCAAACAAGGGCCGGTCGTTCACGCCCGCCTGGAAGATTGAACCGTTGGCGGGTGGCGCGGCGGCGGCGGATGGCGGCGCGGCAGTTAACGGTGTGCGGATATTGGTGGCTGGCACGCAGGCGGCCAATAGCAAACCGGAAGCCAACAGCGAAAGGAAACGCGACATGATGGACCTCGTTAAATCCAACAATATCTTTCTCGTCCACCCCCTCTCCCGCACGCGTGAGAGGGGTGGGGAGAGGGAAACGGCCGGGCAGGATTGTGTGTCATGACTGTTTTTCATGGCCGTTAAATCTGCGAAAGTTTTTGCAGCATCTGGTCGGAGGTGGTGATCGATTTCGAGTTGATCTCGTAGGCGCGCTGGGTCTGGATCATGTTCACCAGTTCCTCCACCACATTGACATTGGAGGTTTCGACGTAGCTCTGATTGATGCTGCCGGTGCCGTTGGTTCCGGGCACGTTGGTATTGGGTGCGCCGCTGGCTGCCGTTTCCAGAAACAGGTTCTGCCCCATGCTTTCCAGCCCGGCCGGATTGATGAAGGTGGCCAGCTGGATGCTGCCCACCTGCACCGGTGTTGTCACCCCCGGCTGGGTGACCGACACCACCCCATCAAGACCGACCGTGACCGAGAGTGTGTTGGCCGGCAAGGTAATCGCCGGTTGCACCGTATAACCGTTGGCGGTCACCAGCTGTCCCTGGCTGTCACTCTGGAACGAGCCGTCGCGCGTGTAGGCGGTGCTGCCGTCCGGCAGCAACACCTGAAAGAAACCGTTGCCCTGAATCGCCATGTCAAGCTGGTTGCCCGTCTGCTGCAGATTGCCCTGGGTCTGGATACGTTCCGTGGCAATGGGGCGCACGCCGGTGCCGATCTGCAAACCGGAGGGAATCTGGGTCTGTTGTGACGACTGCGCGCCGGGCTGGCGCAGGTTCTGGTAGAGCAAATCTTCAAATACAGCGCGCGAACGCTTGAAACCGGTGGTGCTGACATTGGCCAGATTGTTGGTGATGACATCCATCTGCGTCTGTTGTGCTTCCAGGCCGGTCTTGGCAATCCAGAGTGAACGAATCATGATGGGCTTCCTTTATGAAAATCAGCCGTTGAGGTTGAGCAGGCTGCCGGCATGGCGGGCGTTCTCGTCCGCGTTTTGCAGCAGTTTCATCTGCATATCGAACTGGCGTGCCAGCGTGATCATGCTGACCATGGCGTCGACCGTGTTGACGTTGCTGCTTTCCAGACTGCCGGATACGACGGTTACGCCGGCATCCGCCTCGGCCGGGTTGCCGTCCCGGGTACGGAACAATCCGTCCTCTCCGCGCACCAGTTGATCTTCCGGCGGATTGGTCAGCTTGATGCGCCCAACCACGACCACGCCTGCTTTCTGCGTGGTGCTGGGCACGGTGGAAATCGTGCCATCCTTGGCGATGGTGATTTCAGTGTCCTCGGGGATCGTGAGCGGCCCGGCATCACCCAGCACACTCAAGCCGTTGCGCGTCTGCAAAATGCCGTTGGGCTGGATCTGCAGACTGCCGTTACGGGTGTAAGCCTCATTGCCGTTGGCATCCTGCACCGCAATCCAGCCGCGGCTGTCCAGCGCGATATCCAGTTCGCGCCCGGTCTGCTGGATCACTCCGGGCTTGAAATCACTACCCGGGTTGGAATCGACCACAAATGTCCGTGTCGGCAATCCCTCCCCCTGCAGGGGCACGCTGCGAAACGCATCGATGCTGGCACGGAATCCCGGCGTGTTGACGTTGGCCAGGTTGTTCGACACCGATGCCTGCCGATGCAGCGTCTGTGTCGCACCCGTCATCGCGGTATAGATCAGTCTGTCCATGGTTGTTCCCCAATTCTCAAGCCGGGTTAAAACCCGACCTGCAATTTTTAACGCAAATTCACAATCGTTTGCATCACCTGGTCCTGCGTCTTCACTGTCTGCGCATTGGCCTGATAAACCCGCTGCGCAGTGATCATGTTCACCAGTTCTGCGGTCAAATCAACGTTGGAATCCTCCACCGCGGAGGTTTGCAGCGTACCCAGACTGGCCGAACCGGGCACACCGGTAAGCGGCGTACCCGAAGCCGCAGTCTCCCCCCAGCTATTCCCGCCCAGTTGTTGCAGCCCCTGCGGGTTGTTGAAGTTCGATATCACCACCTGCCCCAAGGTTTTGGTTTGCCCGTTGGAGTAGCGCCCGGAAATGATCCCGTCGGCGCCGGTATTGAATCCGGTCATACGCCCCGAAGTGAAGCCATCCTGACTCAGGGCGTTGACCCCGAAGATGCCGCCAAATTGCGAGGTTCCGGCAAAATCGAATTCCAGTGTCTGAACGGCGGCACTGGCCGGATTGGTCACGGTCAGCGTGACACCGGCCGCACTCGGCGTACCGGCAGCGGAAGTGGTAAAAGTGTTCGGCCCGGTGATGGCGGTGATGGTCGTTCCCGCCGGAAAGCCGCCGCCGCTGACCGCAGCACCGACCGACAGACCGCTGGTGGTGTTCACCGTCGCTATCTGGCCGGTAACATCCAGCGATGAGCCCGCCAGCGAAATACTTGGCGGAGTGGGATTGAACGCCGCCGAGGTGACCGGCGCAGTCGGGGAGGCCAGTGTACCGTTGTTGTTGAAGGTCATCGTAGTCAGCGCGGTGCCGGCAGTGGGTGTCAGGCTTCCATCGACAGTCAGATAGCTGTCCCAGCTGTTGGCGGCAGTCTTGGCGAAATAGAGCGAAGCAACATGGCTTGTCCCGAGACTGTCATACACCACCACCGAGGTCGAATTGTTAAAGGTGGCGGCATTGTTCGGGTCAAATACGGGCGTTGCCGGGATGATGGCGGAACGCGCATCCAGGTTCAGGCCCGCGATGATCGTCGAAGTCTGGCGCGGCAACAGGTCGGCCGTGGAAATCTGCAATTCCGCCGGTGACGTTGCCACGATCTGCCCCAGCACGTTCGGCTGAAATCCGGTCAGGCGGGACCCCTGGCTGCTCACGATAAAACCATCCTTGTCCATCTGAAACTGGCCGTTGCGCGTGTATGAGATGGCGCCGTTGTCAACCATACGGAAGAAGCCGTTGCCGGATATCGCCATATCCAGAGAGTTGTTGCTGGAGGTGATGTTACCCTGGCTGAATTGCTGCGCGACCGCAGATATCCTAACCCCGATCCCGGCCTGTGTGCCTGAAGAACCGGAGAGTGAATTGGCATATACATCGGCGAATTGTGCCTGCGACATTTTGAAGCCGACGGTGTTGGCATTCGCCACATTGTTGCCGATCACATCCAGATTCTTGCCTGCGGCGAAAAGACCGGAAAGTCCCTGTTGGAAACCCATGACATTCTCCTTATAGAATTTGCTTGATAGCGTTCAGGCTGATATCGCCCGCATTGCCAACATTAACGGTGACACCACCCTGCGATTGCGCCACGCTGTTGACCAGACCGTATTCCAGCGTTGCCGCATCGCGCTTCTGCCCCGCGAGTTCGGATACGGCGCTCAGGGTGTAACTGCCATCCGGCGCGGGTGCGCCGCTGTCGGTCACACCATCCCAGTTCACCTCGACGATACCGCTGTCCTGCGCGCCGAGTTGCAGGGTGCGCACCGTGCGCCCGGATACATCATTGATACTGACGGTGAGTTTGTCCGCCGGTTGCGCCAGTTCCACTGCCGCAAAAGCCGTGCCATTGCCAAGCACGATGCCATCGCCCGCAACCAGCACCGGATGGCCAATCATGGAGACAGCCTGTAACGACTGCGACGCCAGCATGTTGCTGCCCAAAGCTTCCACGGTCGCGTTCAGCTTGTCGATGCCGGTCACCGTGGAGAGCTGCGCCATCTGCGAAGTGACCTCCGCGTTGTCCATCGGATTGAGCGGATCCTGATTCTTCATCTGCGTAACCAGCAACGTCAGGAAACGATCCTCTGTCTCCTTGATCTGCGATTGCTCGCTCGCGGGCGCAGTAAATACGCCAGCCGTGTTCTGAACCGAAGTAACCATAATGCGTCTCCTTATTGTCCGATGGTGAGGGTTTTTAACAGCAATGACTTGGAGGTGTTAAGCACATCCACATTGTTCTGGTACGAGCGCGAGGCCGAGATCATATTCACCATCTCCTCCACCGGATTGACGTTGGGCATGTTCACGTAACCCTGCTCGTTCGCCATCGGATGCGCGGGGTCGTACACCGTGCGCATCGGTGCGGCATCTTCCACCACCGCGCTGACCTTGACCCCCTGCCCGACCTGTCCCGCCACCGGCGTGGTTTCAAAGATGACTTGCTTGGCCTTGTACGGCTGGCCGTCCGGCCCGGTGGTGCTTTCCGCATTGGCCAGATTGCTCGCCACCACATTCAGGCGCTGGGATTGCGCCGCCATGGCAGAACCGGCGATGTTGAAAATATTGAATAGAGACATCCTGATTCCTCCTTACCCTCTCCTCAATCCTCTCCCGTTTGCGGGCGAGGAAGCGAACGTGAAAAGCAGTTTCCGAACCTAACCTTGCAATGCGGCCAGCACATCCTTGGCCTTGCCAGAGATAAAACGCACGCTGGCTTCATAGCGCAGTGCATTGTCGGCAAACTGCGCCCGCTCCGTGTCCATCTCCACCGTGTTGCCATCCGCACTGGGCTGCGCGGGAATGCGGTATTGCACCGGTGCGCCCATCACTGTCTCCCCGGCATCACCCTGCAGATGGGCGGCGGCAGTGCCCGCCAGCGACAACTGCGCCCCTCCTCCCTGCAACGCGCCCTGCAGCGCGCTGGAAAAATCAATGTCGCGTGCCTTGTAGTTCGGCGTATCGGCATTGGCGATATTCGAGGCCAGCAATTCCTGCCGCGCCGCGCGCAGATTCAATGCCGTTTGATGAAACTGGAACAGCTCGTCAATCCTGCCGCTCATTTGATACTCCCGCCAGATGGTTTCTTGATGACTTGCATCCTAGGCTTGCCGCCGTCCAGCCTATCCGCCGATTAACGGTGAAAAACCGCTGCATTTCCCCCCTTCAGTCCCGCCCGCGCGCGAGACAATGCCCGCCATGAAACGCACGGCTTGCCTGATATTGTCGTTATGCCTATGGAGCAGCACGGTCATTGCTGCACCGCGCCAGGACCATGCCGCAATCCGGGCTGTGGCCTACACCTACGCCCAGGAACAAACCCGCACACTACCGGGTGAAGTCAGCATCAAGATCGGCGCCATCGACCCGCGATTGATGCTGGACGCCTGCTCCGCGCTGACCGCGCATCTGCCCGCAGGCGCAAAACTGCAGGGCAACACCAGCATCGGTGTGCGTTGCAATGCGGCGCGGGGATGGACGATCCTGGTTCCGGCAAAAATAAGCGTGACCGTCGATCTGCTGGTGACCCGCAAGCCCCTGGCACAAGGAAGCATCCTGGCTGCGTCGGACTTCACCCTGCAACGCGGCGAAATGGATCGTCCCAACCTGCTCGCCTCCCCCCGGCAGGCAATTGGCCGTATAGTCAAATACAGCCTCGGTGCGGGGCAAGTCCTGCGTGCGGACATGCTGCGGACGCCCAATGTGATCCGGCAGGGACAAACCGTCACTCTGGCCCTGCCGGGCAACGGTTTCCTTGTGAGCAGTGAAGGCCACGCGCTCAATGATGCCGGCGCGGGTGCGGATGTCCGCATTCGACTGGCTACTGGCCGGGTTGTGTTGGCGCGGGCGACGGCAAGCGGAAGCGCCGAACTGGCGCGATGAGCAAACATCCGGCACGAATCGAAGCAACAGGCCGGCAACTCTGCTAAAGTTTTCACCGGACAGGTCGATAATCTACCCAATCGAACCCATGAGATGGAGTACAGCATGAAAATCAACCAAACCAGCAAACCCCTGCCCGCCACGGCCACGGGAGAATCAGGCGCACGCAGTCCGGCGGCAAAATCCGGCGGACAACCCGGTGCTGCACCCGTTGCCACAGACAGTACCAGTGTCCAACTGGGCGCGACCGGCTCCCAGTTACGTGAGCTCGAAAGCAGCATCGCCAGCGCATCCGTGGTGAACGGCCAGAAGGTGTCGGAAATCAAACAGGCCATCAGCGAAGGACGCTTCCGGGTCAATGCGGAAGTGGTGGCCGACCGTTTGATTGACACCGTGCAGGACCTGATTACCGCGAGCGCACGTTGACCGCTTCTTCCGCAGATATCCTGCAGTCGATTGAGAGCGAGCGCGCCGCCCTGCGTGCATTCATTGTTCTGCTTGAACGGGAACAGCAGATTCTGCTCACCCCCGACATCGATCCACTGCTCGGACTGGCCGGCGAAAAAACACGTATGGCGGAAACCCTCTCGGCCAGTGCCACGCAACGCCGGCAGCAATTCCCCGCCGAACCCGCAGCCATCGAACCGTGGCTGAAAAAAAATGCGCCCGGCACAATCGGCGCATGGCATGACCTTCTCAATCTTGCCGCACATGCCAGCCGGTTGAACCGGAGCAATGGTGAGTTGATCCAGGTCCGCTGGCGCTACAACCAGCAAGCCCTGCATGCCCTCATTGGCGCCTCACAACAAGCCGCCGGCCTCTATGGTCCGAACGGCCAACCCAGCCTGGTCGGCAGCGGACGCACGCTCGGCAGCGGTTAGGCGCACAACTCAAAGTTCCGTGTACTTCTTCGCACTCCCTTTCGCTTTTGCCACCGGATACTTCAGCGCATTTTTTGCAATCTTGTCGAGCACGACCTGCCTTACGTCCAGTTTATAGTGCTCGGCCAGCAGCAAGGCAAACGCCAGCACATCCGCCAGCTCTTCCTTCACCTTGGCCATGTCGGCTTCAGCATGGGCTTTCCACAGAAAACACTCCAGCAACTCGCCCGCCTCTATCGATAGCGCCGCAGCAAGATCTTTGGGATTGTGGAACTGCGCCCAATCCCGCTCATCACGGAAATTGCGTAACGCTTCAGTGATCTCGTCGATATCGCTCATTGCTTATCACCTGCAGGTTTTTCAAAAATCCGGAAAAAATTATTCCTTCCGCCAGTAAGCGGTGGCGATTCCCTCACCCAGATCAGCCTCGACCAGACGGCGACGCACCTCGCACAGGCGGTTGATCAGCGCCGGCTCATGGCGGGTATAGGCCCCGGCATCGGGGATGCGATTCACCACCACGCCGAGCAGCTCGGTGATGGCATTGCCGATGGAGTTCTGACTGATAGTCACGATCAGATTGCCCGCATCGTTGCGATAGATGATCTGCTTGAAGGCGGGTTGCCAGCGAATGGCATTGGCGTACTTGGCATCGGTGATGCAATGGTCACGCACCTTCTTGGCCGTCTTCATGAAATCGTTGTTGAACAGCAGCACGCTTTCCACCTGTTCGGGGAAATACACGTCCGGCAGGATGGGTGCATTGCGCGTGGAGACCTGGGAAAAGAAAGTGCGGTAAAAATCGATGAATCCTTTCAGCACCTCATCGTATTCTTTCCAGAAATGCACATCCTTGAGCGCGTCCGCCCCGCCCTGTATCTCCCAGCTGGGCAAGCCCTGCGGGTAGCCGGTCAGCCCGAGACGACTGTCGGCATCGCGCGCCGGTTTGAGGATATTCAGCTTCAGCGCCCGGTTGAAAAACTCGCGGTACACCTCGCGCATGTAGGATTGAAACAGACTGTTCTGGCCGCCATCGGTGAGGTTGGGATTGGCCGGATCGGCCGGCTTCGCCGCGCGCAGCGTCGCCGTCGGGAAGACAACAAAGTGGTTGTGCAACATGCGGATGCTGGGCACCCCCGGTGAAGTCAGCGGCCAGGTTGCATCCAGACTTGCTTCGCCCGCCAGAATCAGCGCCTCGGCCGGATCGGGATACTGCTCCAGCATATAGGCGATGATGATCTGGTTCATCCGGTTCCACACCTGCTTCACGCTCTCCGCCACCTGAGTGCGCCGCACCGGGCGCCCAAGCGGATTGAGAATGGTCTGGGAAGTGTTGTAGATGATGGAACAATCAAACTCGGTGCTGTGCCCCAATGCCTTGCGGTACAGCAAAAGATTTTCCGCGTTCACCAGCAAGCCGTTATTGTTCACCAGATCGTTCAGGTTCTCCGTACTGTTGAAAAACTCGTTGTGCTTCATCCCCTCCGGCACTTCCAGCGGAATGGGACGGAACGGGGTGACGATCTCGCGCGGGCCAATAACGGACATGATTTTTCTTTGTAAAAATATATTGGGGGAATTCTATCCCGCCTGACGGGGAACAGGCTGCACTCTTTTTAAGAATTTCCATCTCCCTTACAATTTTTTTAGGGAATGTCTGAATAAGTAACCACAAATGAGAACGGCGCGCCCACATTCAGTTGCGGATATTCGAATTGGCCGGAAATCACCCCGTCAGGGGGCGTTTCGCCGACCATTCCAGTCGATTCCCCGTTCATCAGGCGCACCTCTCCTGTGGAAGTCGCAACAGACGGTGTCGCGCCATGAACAGATTCGCCAGCGCCGCCACAACAAACAGGCGATTGCCATTCTTCATCATGCCGCGATAGCTGACCTTGGCAAAGCCGAAGTGGCGCTTGATGATGAGGAAGGCATGCTCGACCTTGGCACGCACACTCGACTTCCTGCTGTTCTTCTCCTGTTCCCGCTCGGTCAATCCCCGGTTGCGGAATCCCTTCTGGTTGGTGAAGTCCCGAGCCTTCGGTGCAGCTTGGGCAATCAGTTCCTTCTGGCTGGAATAGGCCGAGTCGCCATACACCCGCCGCTCGTTGCCGTGCAGGAGATCGGGGATGCTGTGCTTGTCATGTTCGTTGGCCGGTGTGGCGACCACCGAGTGGATCAGCTTGGTCTTGCTGTCCACACCGATATGCGCCTTCATGCCGAAGTACCACTGATTGCCCTTCTTGGTCTGGTGCATCTCCGGGTCGCGCGCACGGCTCTGATTCTTGGTCGAGGACGGTGCATTGATGATGGTCGCATCGACAATAGTGCCGGTCGAGACCTTCATTCCCTTGTTCTGGAGATGCCGTCCGACTTCCTCGAACAACCGCTTGCCCAGTTCGTGCCGTTCCAGCAGATGGCGGAACTTGCACACCGTGGTCTCATCAGGCGCTGCTTCGCGCCCAAGGTCGATACCGACAAACTCGCGCATGGACAGAGAATCGTAGAGGGCCTCTTCCACCGCAGGGTCGGAAAGGTTGAACCAGTTCTGGAGGAAGTAGATACGCAGCATGCGCTCAAGGCCGACCGGCGGACGCCCATTGCCGGCCTTCGGATAGAAGGGTTCGATCAAGGCGCACAGTTGTTTCCATGGCACCACGCGGTTCATGTCGGCCAGAAACGCCGCACGCCGCGTCGTCTTGCTGTAGCGTTCAAAGCTGCCTGCAGAGAGTGTCATTTGTTTCATCGTCGTCATCCGTTTGTTCAACCCACGCTTCTGACAGTATGAGTATGAAAAGTTCTGGACTTAATCAGAGATTCCTTAG
>DISA01000031.1 GCA_002421915.1 Gallionellaceae bacterium UBA6222 | reverse complement strand
CAGCACGTCGCCGACGATGGCCACGGTCAGGTTGTGAAATTCTTTTTTGTAGTGGCGGATGGTGAACATGTCGAGCAGCGCCTGCGTCGGGTGCGCGTGGCGACCGTCGCCGGCGTTGATCACGTGGATATCGGGTGCGACATGGCTGGCGATGAGATGCGCGGCGCCGCTGCTGGCGTGGCGCACCACGAACATATCGGCGTGCATCGCGCACAGGTTGTCCACCGTGTCGAGCAAAGTCTCGCCCTTGCTGGTGCTTGATGCGCCAATATTGAGGTTGACCACATCGGCGGACAGGCGCTTGGCCGCGATCTCAAAGGTGGTGCGGGTGCGCGTGCTGTTCTCAAAGAAGATGTTGAACACGGACTTGCCGTGCAGCAGCGGGACTTTCTTGATCTCGCGCGACTCGGCCAGATCGACGAACTCATTCGCCTTGTCGAGGATCTCGCGCACGATGCGCACGGGCAAGCCTTCGGTGGTCAGCAGATGCTGCATTTCACCGTGCTTATTGAGTTGTGGGTTGTTCATACGATCAATCCCGCTGAAGGTTCGTCTAAATATGCTTGCAGTATCTGTTGCGCGGCATACTGGTCGAGCAAGGGTTTTTGCTTTCTGCCGTGGACACCCTGCGCGGTCAGTTGGGTGCTGGCGGCGGCGGAAGTATAGCGCTCATCGACCAGTATCGTCGGCAAATTAAAGCGTCCTTTCAGTTGGTTGGCGAAACGGCGGCAACGCGCGGTCATCTCGTGCGGGGTACCATCGTCGTTGCAGGGCAGGCCCACCACCAGCGCGCCCGGTTGCCATTCTGCGAGCAGTGTTGCGATGGCCGCAAAGCGCACTGCATTTTTTTCATCGGCGATGGTGGTAAGGGGGCGGGCACTGGCAGAGAGCGTATTGCCGATGGCGATGCCGATGCGTTGAGTGCCGAAATCGAAAGCGAGCAGGGTGCCGGAAACCGTCATGACTCAAAGCACACGACGCCGCAATCGGGCTGCGCAGTAGATTTATTCATGCGCTTTCAGGCATGCCCTGCCTCGTCCGACAGAGTTGCATAATCGACGCCGAGCAGCTTCATCGCCGCCGACAGGCGTTCCTCGGCCGGCAGGTCGAACAGGATATGTTCGCTGGCAGGCACGCTGAGCCAGGCATTGTCCGCCAGTTCCTGTTCCAGTTGCCCCTTGGACCAACCGGCATAGCCGAGCGAAACCAGCAGGTGCTGCGGACCTTTGCCTTCGCCCACGGCCTGCAGGATGTCTTTCGAGGTGGTGAGGTTGACCCGGTCGTTGACCTGCATCGTCGATTGCCAGTTGCCACCGGCATCGTGCAGCACGAAACCGCGGTCGGTCTGCACCGGGCCGCCGAAATGGACCGGCATGTCATCCAGCCCGGCCTGATTGAGCGGCATGTTGATCTGGGCGAACAACTCGCTCAAGGTCAGGCTGATCGGACGGTTCACCACAATACCCATCGCGCCATCGTCGTTGTGCTCGCACACGTAGGTGAGCGATTTTGCAAAAAACGGGTCGGTCATCGCCGGCATGGCGATCAGAAAGTGGTTGGTCAGGTTGATCTCGGACATGGCGACATTGTAGCTTTTGGTGCCAGCCTGCACAATTCGCCCCATGTCCGAAAATATCCCCGTTTCCGTTTGCTGGTTCCGCCGTGACTTGCGTTTGCATGACCATGCCGCGCTGTATTACGCGCTCAAGACCAGTCGCCAGGTGCATTGCGTCTTTGTGTTTGATGCCGACATGCTCGATGCGCTGGCGGAGAAGGCCGACCGGCGCGTGGAATTCATCTGGCACAGCGTGCGGGAAGTGAAGCAGGCGCTGGGGTGAACGTTATTTCGCGGCGAAATTGCCGGACTATGACTTGGCGTCAAACAACGGCGGCTGGCAGTGGGCGGCCTCGACCGGCTGTGATGCGCAGCCCTGGTTCCGCATTTTCAACCCGGTCACGCAATCGGAAAAATTCGATGCGCAGGGCAAATTTATCCGGCGATATGTGCCGGAGCTGGCGAATTGCCCGGACAAATATATCCACGCGCCTTGGTTGCTGCCGCGTAGCGAGCAGGTTCGATGCGGGGTTGAGATCGGACGCGACTATCCCGCACCAATCGTCGATCATGTGCTGGCGCGGAAAAAGACGTTGGCGATGTTCAAACGGGTTGCAGGCTGACGAAGCGGGCAATATGCCCCAGCAATTCTTCTTCCTGGTAGGGCTTGCCAAGGTATTCGTTGACGCCCAGTTCCAGCGCGTAATTGCGGTGCTTGTCCGCTGTGCGCGAGGTGATCATGATGATTGGCAACGACTGGGTCTTGCCGTCCTGGCGCAGCCGTTTGGCCACTTCGAAACCGTCCATGCGCGGCATTTCAATGTCGAGCAGCATCACGTCAGGCATGATCTCCATCAGTTGTTCCAGCGCGTCCACGCCATCCTTGGCAGTAACCGCCTGATAACCGGCACGTTCCAGCAGGCGGGTGGTGATCTTGCGCACAGTGAGTGAGTCGTCCACCACCATCACCAGCGGTTTGCGCTGCACAATCTCGCTGATCGCTGCCGGTTTGGCGATCTTGCGGGCGACGGCGATGCGCTGGGTGAAGGCGACCGGATTGATGATGAGGATCACCTCGCCGCCGGTGGATACCGTGGCCCCGGCGATGCCGGGCAGGCGCGCCAATTGCGGCCCGATGTTTTTGACCACGACTTCCTGGTTGCCCAGCAGCGCGTCAACATGCAGCGCGATGCGCTGTTCGCCGCTGCGCAGCAACAGTACAGGATTGTGCGGCTGGCTAACCACCTCAGCCTGTTCGTCACCCAGCACGCGCGGCAAGTAGAACAGCGGATAGTTTTTGCCCTGCCATGTGACATGATGCTGCGCATAGAGTGCATCCAACTCGGCCGGTTTGACTTGCTGCACATGCTCCACCATGGAAGAAGGCAGCGCATACACCGACTGCGCGGCGCGCACCATCAGGGTTCGCGTCACTGCCAGCGTCAGCGGCAAGTGGATGGTGAAACGCACGCCTCTATCCGGTTGCGAGGCCACATCGATGCGCCCGCCGAGCGCCGATACTTCGCTGCGCACCACGTCGAGACCGACCCCGCGTCCGGCGATCTCGCTGACTTCTCCCGCCGTCGAAAGTCCGGCGGTGAAGATCAACTGTACCAACTGGTCTTTACTGACTTCTTCGCCGGCGGCGATGAGGTTTTGTTCCAGCGCTTTTTGCCGGATACGTTCGATGTCCAAGCCGGCACCGTCGTCAGACAGTTCGAATACCACCTCGTTGCTTTCCTGGCGCAGTGACAAACTGATTTCCCCGGCTGGCGCCTTGCCGTTCCGGGCGCGCTGTTCCGGTGATTCCAGGCCGTGGGCGAGGGCATTGCGCAACATGTGCTCGAATGGCGCTGTCATTTTTTCCAGGACGCTGCGGTCCAGCTCAATCTCGGTGCCGCTTAATTCCAGATTGGCTCGTTTGCCCAGTTCCTTGCCGGTCTGGCGCACGATGCGATACAGACGCTCGCTGATGCTGGAGAATGGCACCATGCGGATACCCATCAATCCCTGCTGCAGATCGCGATTAAGGCGCGATTGCGCGTTCAGCGCGGCCACCGTCTCATCCAGATTTTTTAGCAGTGTTTGCTGCACGGTTTGCACGTCGTGCACGCTTTCGTTCATGAAGCGTGTCAACTCCTGCAGTCGGGTAAAGCGGTCGAATTCCAGCGGGTCAAACTGGCTATCACTATCGCTGCTCGTGACGGCACGCGCCTGCATCTGACTTTCCGCCTGAATTTCGATTTCACGCAATTGTTTGCGCATACGGTTGACACTGTCGGTCAATTCCAGCACGCCGTTTCTGAATTCGCGCAATCCCTCTTCGGCACGCGAGCGGGTCACGCTGATTTCACCCGCGGCGTTGACCAGGCGATCCACCGTGTCGGAACGCACCCGCAACAATGCCGCGTGCATTGCGTGCTCCGCTCCCACTTCCAGCGCCGGGGCGGCGAGTGGCACGGCGGCTGCTTCTTCCATAATCAAAGTTTCTGCCTTGGGCATGACCGAGACTTCGTCGCCCGCGCGGGATTGTCCCAGCTGTTCGATAGCCATCCCGATACGGTCGAGATAGTTGTCCAGCTTGTTCCACAAGGCCTCATCCAGCTCGCCCCGCATGATCGCCTTGTTGACTCTGTCCTCGACGAGATGGGTTAGCTCACCCAGGCGCATTGCACCCGCCATGCGGGCGCTGCCCTTGAGGGTGTGTAAACTGCGCTGCAAGGAGCGGCCCAACTCGGCCTCGCCCGGTGTCTCACGCCACGCGCGCAAGATGCCGCCGATCTGCGGGTAGAGCTCGCGCGCCTCTTCCAGAAAAATCGGCAACAGCTGCCCATCCACTTCATCACGGACACGGCGTTGCTGTTGTGTCTTTGTCTGCCCGGCGGGCGCGGCTTTCTGCGTGGGTTCAGCGGCGGGAATCCGGACTTCGGCAGTGGTTGCTGCTTCCGTCTGTTCCACCGGCACGACCATACCGGTCAGGGAGTTGTCCTGTGCCAGGCGCGCGATGAGCTCAGTCTGCGCGGCGGGTTCTTCAAGATTGCGCACACCGGCGCAAAGCCGGTTCAGCGCCAAAATCACATCATCCAGCAGAACCAGCTGTGGCGTACCCACCGCGCCGGATTTGTCGATGCGCGGTTCCAGCCATTGTTCCAGGGCGAACGCCAGTTCGGCGATGGGGTGAAATCCCATGCTGCGGTTGACACCGGCCAGCGTGTGGGCGGCGCGCATGAAGGTATGTGAAATAACCGGGCTGGGTGAGGCCTGCAAATCATCAAGCTGCACACTCAGGGCACGGGCATGTTCGATAGCCTCCTGCGAGGCAATGTGGAACAGTGCCGGCGGCACATTGACCGAGCCAATGATGATGGGTGGTTCTTCTGCCGCGGCTCCCTGCAATTCGGGTTCGGCCGCTGCGGCAGACTTGATAGCCTCCGCTGCTACCATCCCTGCCTGTGTCGGTGTGGTCCGTTGCGGCAATGGTTTGTCATGCTCGATACAGTCAGCGGCAGCCAGCAGAGGTGCGGTGTCGATGCGTGCCGTGGCGCTGCCGCTCTTCAATATTTCCACCCAGTGCTGGAACAGTATCTCGGCATCGCCGACCATTGCCAGCAAGTCTGCCGTGGCCGGTTGGGTGGTTGCCAGCCATTTATTCATGGCACGTTCGACCGACCAAGCCACTTCACCGAGCTCGGTCAGTCCCACCATGCGCCCGCTACCCTTCAGCGTATGGAAGGCGCGGCGCATGGTGATCCAGGGCTCGCGGCTATCCGGGTGCATGCGTCCAATCTCCAGATTGGCACGCAGCGTTTCCATGACCTCTTGCGCCTCTTCCAGAAAGACTTCCAGCAGTTCCGCATCCTCGTCACCGGAGCGGACCGACACTGCCGAAGCCGAGCCTTCTTCTTCCGCCACCGCTGTCACCGCCGCGTGGCCGCTGGAAACCTGTCCAAGAGCATGCAAAGCGGTGTCCAGCGCGACCGTGTCAGGTTTTTGACCCGAACTCAAGCCTTGCACATAATTGTCGGCAGCACTGAAGGCGGTGGTGACTGCGCGCATTTCATCTGCTGTGGGCATGTCGCCTTGCCGATAACGCTCGATGATCTGGCGCAGCGCCACCAGCAATTGCCCGGCTACATCCAGCGACAAAATATACAGGCCACCCTGCACCTGGCTTAACAAACGGCCAACCTGCAATAATTCGGCACGTTTGGTGGCATTGCCGAAGAAGGCGATCAGCGTCTGCTCGGTTTGCTGCAGGTTACTCTGCATCTCGGCAGCCAGCGGCGTCAGGATATTGCCTTGCTCCATCTCGCAATACAGCGCAACCAAACTGGACAATTTGCCGCTGTCTTCCGGTTGCTGCAACAGCGCTTCGTGCAGGCGCGATGCGATGATGCGCGCCTGTTCATGGAAGCCGCTGCCCAGCTGTTGGTAATGTTCGATGCCGCTGCCCAATAAAATCAGGGCCATCGCCATGTCTGTGGCGATGGATTGGGCGTGCTCCGGTTTGTTGGCGTGGGTGGCAGTTACGTGGATCTGTTTGCACAGGAATTGCAGAGTATCGCGCTCCAATGGCTCTGCCAGCTGGTGCAACTTTTCAGCCTGCTGCGTAAAACGTGAGCAGGCTGCGCCATTGTTTAGAACACACTGTTCCCAGGTTTCATCCGCAGCGTTGAGTTGGGCTTGCATGTGGCCGAGCAGGGCCGCTGTTTCACCGGGTGGCAGGGCAGCGGCTTCAGGCAGAAAAGTTTCCAGTGAGAAGCGGCGTTTGATTTGCTCAACTGCCGTGCTCACGGTATGGCTGCGCGCAACCAGATACAGCATCTCGCTCAACGCGGCTTCTTCGTCAAATCCGGCGCCTTCCAGCAATGTGCGGATGCGCTGATCAATGCGGCTGAAAGATTTTTTTGGATTTAATTCAGGCGGCACCCCGTCGAGTGCCACACAGTCCACCAAGCCTTGTGCCACCCACCAGAATTGTCGTTGTACCGGAGCTACACATTGTTCGACGACCTTGAGGGCGCCACGCATGGCTTGTAATGCCTCCCCGGAATTTTCCCGGCGCAGCCACTTGAGCAAGCCCTGCTGGAAATGCATACGCGCCTGTTTAATATGGGTATCCGCGCTGGCCTGTGGCATTGTTTGCAGCAATTCAGGCGGCGGCTTGACCTCAAGCTCGGGGAAAAACAGATCCGCCTCAAAAGCCATTTCCAGGCCGCGCGCCTGGTGCAATTCCTGATATTCGGGGAACAGACGCAGGGCAGCATTTGGCGCCCCGGCCACCAAGGCATCCAGATAATGCGAAAGGCCGGACAAGGCATGCTGAATCGCATCCCGGTGCATCCCGGTGGCAAGCGCGGGGTTGGCGGCAAGTTCGTTCAGCAGGGTTTCCAGCTCACCGCAAAATACTACCAATCCGCGCAGATTGAGCATCTGCAACACGCCTTTTGCGCGACGCAGTTCATTGCGTGCCGATTCCAGCGCGGCTGGCGAGTCGGCAGTGGCCGCAAAAAAATTCTGGCAATTGCCAATAATGGCCGCCAGCGAGTGGTCGAGTTCGGCCTTGGCGGGAAGCAGCAACCGGGGGTTGAACGAAGTGGACACGCGGCGCTCGGCTTAAAGTTTAAAACCGGATACTGAGCCGCTCAATTCCTGCGCCAGTTTTCCCAATTGTGCCACTGAAGCGCTGGTGAGCATGGTGCCCTTGGAGGTTTGCTCGGTGATTTTTAGAATATCCGCCATTCCGGCCGCCACTTCCTGTGCCATATCCGTCTGCACTTGAGTGGAAACCGAGATGCTGTTCACCAGATCGGTCAGCTCGCGCGTTGCCTGTTCGATCTGTTGCAATGATTGTCCGGCATCATCGGCCAGTTGGGCGCCCTGCACCACACCCTGGGTGCTTTTTTCCATCGCGGTAACCGCATCCTGGGTGTCGCCCTGAATGGTCTTGACCAGCATGCCGATCTGCTTGGTCGCTTCAGCAGAGCGCTCTGCCAGCCGCTGCACCTCTTCCGCCACCACTGCAAAACCGCGTCCGGCTTCACCTGCCGAGGCGGCCTGGATCGCCGCATTCAGGGCCAGTACGTTGGTCTGTTCGGTGATGTCTGAAATCAGATCCACAATTTCGCTGATTTCCTGCGAGCTTTCGCCCAGTCGCTTGATGCGTTTTGAAGTTTCCTGAATTTGCTCGCGGATACTGTTCATGCCGACTACCGCGTTGTGCACTGCCTGCGCCCCTTGCTCGGTCACTTTCCGGGTGCTTCGTGCCACCTCGGCGGATTGTGCGGCGCTGTTGTCAACCTCCTGAATCGACTCGGTCATCAGTTTGACCGCACCACTCGCATCGCGAATCTCGGCGGCCTGCTTCTGTGCCGCCAGCAGCAGGCCTTTGGTAATCGCACCAGCATCATTGGTCGCTTTGCTGACCTGCTCGGTAGCGGAAATCACGCGCGATACCAGCTTGCGCAACTCGTCGGTGGTGTAATTGATCGAGTCGGCGATGGCGCCTGTGATGTCTTCCGACACTGTGGCCCTTGTAGTCAGATCACCGTCTGCCAGAGTGGACAATTCATTCATCAGGCGCAGGATGGCCTGCTGATTTTGCCGGTTGATGCGGTCGGATTCATGCTCGCGCCGGCGTGACTCATCCAGATAGATCTTGGATAACAGCAGCAGCAGCAACAGCAACATCCCGCCGGAAAAAATAACCCCGAAACCGGTAATCCGCCCCGACTCCGTTTCTTCATAGGCATTCAGCAGGTCCTGGGTCAGGGATTGCATACGCACATCCTTTTGCAGGATTTGTTGCGCCGCTCCGCGCGCGGCCAACAACAACTCTTTGCTGGCAACGGTGAATTCCACCACGCTCTGATAATTTTCGAAGTCTTTAGCCAGTGCGGCAACTGCTGCATCCGCGGGTGGCAGCTCGGCAAGGATTTCATGTGCCGCCGCCAACTTGGCCGGCAAAGTGTCGAGCACCTTGAACGAGGTTGAGGTCTGTACGGTCTGGACAGAACTCACGATTTGCTCCAGCAACAACTGCAGGCGCTGGGCTTTCTGGGTATAGGCAGGCGCAATACGGCTGACCAGGTTGTTGGCACGTTGCAGCAATTCGGCGCGCAGGACAGTGCCCCGCTCCAGTGTCTCCAGCAAGGGGCGGCTTGCTTCGACCTGATCCAGCAGGGTGTCGAGCTGTTTGGACTCCTGCAACAAAGATTGCAGTGGCACGCGCGCCGTGCCGCTAGTGGCGGACAAGTCGGCATCGCCCTGATCGAGCAGATTCAGGGTTGCCGTGAATTGGCTGCGTGCATCGTTCAGTGCATCGAACGCGGCGCTGTCACCGGAAACACTGGCGATCCCGACATTCTTTTCCAGACGCTGCAGATAGAGCTGCAACTTGGCGGCTTGTGCAGCATGGTGCGAGCTGGCGCTGGCAGCCTGGCGATCCAGAAAAGAGAAAACGGCAGCCATGACCAGAAATAGCAGGAGCATAAAGCCCAGAATTCGCAGCTGGCTATCAAATGGCTGTGCGCTGAACCAGGGGATGTTTAGAGAACGGGTGCCCTGTTCAGGCGCTTGTCCGGATTTGCCTGTAGCCGATGGTGAGCGGGTGAGGGGTGACTTGAGAGCCATTATTTCTCCTTGGGCATCGGGGCTTATTCCCCGATCTGCAAAAATTCCGGTTGCTGTAAAAGTTGCTGAATATCCAACCAGTGCCAAATCTGGCCGCTGCTGTCCGTGTAACGAACGATGCCGCCCTCCTCACTACGTTGCCACCCTTCGGTGTTGCGTAAGCCCAGCACCCGTGAAACCAGCACACCCGCATTGAAAGCGAAGCGCTGCCCCAGCAGCAACACACGGTTAGCCGCATCACGAGCCGTCGGCTGCTGGTCGGGATAAGCATTCAAGTCGATGATGCTGTACAAATTGCCGCGCACATTGGCGACGCCGCAGTACCAGGGTTTGGTTAACGGTACCGCTGTCATCGCGGGCACAGGCAGGATTTCACTTATATCCGTCATATCCACCAGACAAAGATGCTGTCCCACCTGCACCCCCAGGGTTGAAATTCTGGTGCTGCCGACCCCCTGCATTTGCAGGCGATCCAGCACTTGTTGCTGGAATTCGCGCAGATTGAAACGTTTTGACATGATGGACGGGGTTAGTTGAGCGCGGCAATCTTGCCCATCAACTCACGGGAATCGATCGGTTTGGTGACATAGTCCTTGGCACCTTGGCGCAAGCCCCAGATTTTGTCGGTTTCCTGGCCTTTGGAGGTGCAGATGATGATCGGGATGTGCCGGGTAGTATCGTCCCTGGTGATGGATCGCGTTGCCTGAAATCCATTCAGGCCGGGCATTACAACGTCCATCAAAATCAAGTCGGGCAGGGCACTTTTGGCAGTCGCCACGCCTTGTTCGCCACTCTCGGCAAAACTGACCTCGAACCCTTGTTTGGTCAGCAGTTGTCCCAGCACGTAGCGTTCGGTCGCTGAGTCATCCACCACCAACACTTTCTTAATTGCCATGTGCCGCGTCCTTGTGTTGTCGGGTATGCGCAATTACAGCTTCGACCAGGCTGTTTTTGCTGAACGGCTTGGTCAGATACTGGTCGGAACCGACCAGCTTGCCGCGTGCGCGGTCGAACAGCGTGTCCTTGCTGGTCAACATCACCACGGGAACATCTTTGAAGTCGCGGTGGTTCTTGATCAGCGCGCAGGTTTGGTAACCATCCAGACGCGGCATCATGATATCGACAAAGATGATGTCCGGTTTGTGATCCGCCACCTTGGACAAGCCGTCAAATCCATCCTCTGCCAGCACTACTTTGGCACCGGCCTGTGACAGAAAAATCTCGCCACTGCGACGAATAGTGTTGCTGTCGTCGATGAGCAAAACGCGGATTCCTGCCAAGCTGTTACTCACGCTCTCCCCTTTATATTGGTTGGATGTCCGCAACAGCCCGCAGCCGCGCAAACTCCCTGTGATGCTACCGCATTTTGCCAGGCTTGCTCAACGTTTCCAGAAAGCCGGGGTGAACAGGATCAGCACGGTGAAGATCTCCAGACGTCCGACCAGCATGCCGAAGGCGCAGGCCCAAGTCTGGAAATCTGTCAGCCCCTGGAAGTTGGATGACGGACCGACCGCACCCAGGCCGGGGCCGATGTTGTTCACCATCGACAAGGCGGCGGTGAAGCCGGTGATGAAATCCATGCCGGTGATGAACAGTACGAAGGCCAGCGTGGCGATGGTCATGAAATACAGGAAGATGAAACCCAGCACCGCGAACACGATGTTGTTGGCGATGACGTGGCCGCCGATCTTCATCGGGTTAATGACGGCTGGGTGCAACAGTTTCAGGAACTCGCGCCCCGCCTGTTTCACCAGCACTAGCGTGCGGATCATTTTGATGCCGCCACCGGTGGAGCCTGAACCGGCGCAGATACAGCCCAAAAACAGCATCCACATCGGCGCAAAGATCGGCCATTGCGCATAGTCCACGCTGGCATAGCCGCTGTCGGTGGCGATCGACACCAAGTTGAAGCTGGCATGGCGCAGGGCGGTCAGCAGGTCGGGATAGACGCCTTGCCACCACAGGAACAGCGCAATGCCCGCGCAACTTGCCAGAATGAGTCCCACGGCCGCGACCGCTTCCGCGTCGCGCAGATAGAGCTTGAGCGACTTGCCGCGCCAGATCAGGAAATGGGTGGTGAAGCTGATCACCGCGAACAGCATGAACACGATCAGCACGAACTCGATCAGCGGCGAGTCGAAGTAGCCGATGCTGGCATCGTGTGTGGAGAATCCGCCCAGACCCATCGCCGAGAAACCATGGCATACCGCGTCCAGCCAATCCATGCCCGCCCATTTCAGAGCGCCGATACAGATCAGTGTGATGGCTACATAGATGATCCACAGGCTGCGCGCCGTGTCGGCGATGCGCGGCGTAAGCGACTTGTCCTTCATGGGGCCCGGTGTCTCGGCCTTGAATAGCTGGCGACCACCGATGCCCAGCAAGGGCAGCACCGCCACCGCCAGCACGATCACACCCAAACCGCCCAGCCATTGCAGCTCGTGGCGCCACACGTTGATCGCCGGCGGCAGGGTGTCCAGCCCGACCAGTACGGTGGCACCGGTGGTGGTCATGGCCGACATCGCTTCGAAATAGGCATCGGTGAAGGATAAGCCGGGGATGGCAAGCAGCAGCGGGATGGTGGCGAACAACGGCATCGCAGTCCACATCGTCACCACCAGCAGGTAGCCGTGCCGGATGGAGAGTTCTCCCTTGTAGCGGCGTGTCAGCAGCCACATGGCGATCCCGGCACCGGCGGTCCACAGCATGGCGAGCAGGAAATCCAGCAGCAGCGCGGTATCGTGATAGACCAGCGCGGTGATGATGGGGAACAGATAGGTCAGGCTGAACATCACCAGCAGCAGGCCCAGCGCGTGGAAGACGGTCAGGGTGCGGCCCATCAGAAGAACCCGATGCTGACCTGAAACAGTTTCTCGACTTTTTTCAGTATCTTCTTGTCCACGACGAACACGATCACATGGTCATTTTCCTCGATCACTGTGTCATGGTGAGCGATAACCACTGCCTTGTTGCGCACGACGGCACCGATGGTGGCACCCTTGGGCAGATCTATCTCGTCGATGCGTCGTCCCACCACCTGTGAGGATTTTTGGTCGCCATGTGCAACCAATTCCAGTGCTTCGGCCGCCCCCCGGCGCAGGGAGTGCACTGCAACGACATCCCCTTGGCGCACATAGGCCAGCAATGAACCGATGGTGATCTGGGCGGGGGACAGCGCAATATCGATCTTGCCACCCTGTAGCAGGTCGACATAAGCACCGCGATTGATCAGAGCGATCACCTTGCGCGCGCCGGCTTGTTTGGCCAGCAGGGCGGACATGATGTTGTTCTCATCGTCGTTGGTGAGGGCGCAGAACACATCCACCTCGCCAATGTGTTCCTGCTGCATCAATTTTTCATCTGTGCCATCGCCGTTCAGCACCAGAGTGCCGGATAATTTTTCGGCCAGA
The DNA here is from genome assembly GCA_002421915.1 of Gallionellaceae bacterium UBA6222. Taxonomy (GTDB): domain Bacteria; phylum Pseudomonadota; class Gammaproteobacteria; order Burkholderiales; family Gallionellaceae; genus Sideroxyarcus. The sequence goes on along the minus strand of DISA01000031.1, from coordinate 31,673 downwards.
CGCTGGCAGGCTTTCTTGTTGTACTCGATCAGCTTGACCTGATAGTCCTTCTCGATCGCCTGGGCCAGACGGAAACCGATATTGCCACCACCGACGATGGCGACACGTTTCGCCGGCTTGTCCATGCGGCGCATCTCTTTCAGCACGCTGCGAATGTTCTCGCTGGCAGCGATAAAGAATACTTCGTCGCCTTCCTCGATGACGGTGTTGCCTTCAGGGATGATGGGGCGGTCCTGACGGAAGATAGCCGCCACACGTGCTTCAATCTGCGGCATATCCGTGCGCAGAAAGCTCAGGGGCTGGCCGACCAGCGGGCCGCCACGATAGGCGCGCACGGCGGCCAGCGATGCCTTGCCTTGGGAGAATTTCTGCACCTGCAAGGCTTCGGGGAATTCGATCAGTTTGACGATGTATTCGGTCAGTATCTGCTCCGGGCAGATGGAGAAATCAACACAGAAGTTGTCCTGGTTGAATATCTCTTCACGGTTCAGGTAGTCGACGGCGCGGATGCGTGCGATACGGGTCGGGGTGTTGTACAGGCTGGCAGCAAGTTTGCACGCCACCAGATTCACTTCGTCGCTTTGGGTCACCGCCAGCAGCATGTCGGCATCCTTGATTCCCGCCTGTTCCAGAGTCGAGGGATGGGCCGCATTGCCGACCACGGTACGCAGATCGAGACGGTCCTGCAACAAACGCAGCTTGTCGCCGTCCGAGTCGACGATGGTGATGTCATTCGCCTCGCCAACCAAACTTTCAGCCACGGTCGAACCGACTTGCCCGGCGCCCAGAATCAGTATTTTCACGCTGCTTCACCCTTCCATTTGATGGAGCAGCCCATGCTGGCAAGCTGCTCGCGCGGCCCTTGCCCGGTCTGCGCTATCTGTACCATGGCATTGAACAGGTCGCGCGGCGCATCCGCCACCGCTTCCTTGCGCGAGGCATCCAGCCGTCCGCGATATTGCAATTCAAGGTTGGCGTTGAAGCCAAAGAAGTCAGGCGTGCACACTGCACCATAATCCCTGGCGACCTGTTGCGTTTCGTCCCACACATAGGGGAACGGATAGCCGTATTGCCGTGCGACCAGCTTCATATTTTCGAATGAGTCCTCCGCATAGTCGGCAGGGTCGTTCGACAGGATGGCGATGCTGTGGATGCCGTGCTGCTGTAGTTCGCGTGCATCGCGGATGACCCGGTCGCGGATCGATTTGACGTAGGGGCAGTGGTTGCAGATAAACATGACCAGCAGGCCGTTCGGGCCGCGTGCATTTTTCAGCGTGTAGCGCCTGCCATCCACGCCTAACAGGTCGAAAGGGCGTGCCTTCCAGCCAAAATCGCACAACGGGGGTTGCAAACTGACCATGACAAATCCTTCTTAACAACAGCGTGATTTTTTGCGGCGTTATATTATCACGCCCGTTGCCAAAACTATGCGCCACCATGCCCGCCCCCAGATTCTACTGCCCACCGCCATTGCCCTCCGGCGCCCATTGTGAATTGCCACCGGAGGCTGCGCATCATGCCAGTCGTGTGTTGCGCCTGCGGGTCGGTGATGCGGTACAGATATTCGATGGGCTGGGCAATGCCCTGGATGCCACCTTGCATGCCATTAGCGGCAAGCACGTGTCGCTCGGAAATCTGCAAACCTGCATGACAACAGCGGCCAGCGGGCTGCATATCGTGCTCGCGCAGGCGATGTGCAGCAGCGAAAAAATGGACTGGGTGGTGCAAAAGGCGACCGAACTGGGCGTGGCCGAAATCATCCCAATCCAGACCCAGCGCAGCGTGGCCAAGCTCGCGCCAAGTCGTGCAGACAAGCGCGCCCAGCATTGGCACAATGTCTCCGTTGCCGCCTGCGAACAATGCGGTCGCAACGATCTGCCGCAGTTGCATGCACCGCAGGTGTTCCAGGAATGGGTGTCTGCACAACGCGGCGCAAGCGGCGGCAAATTCATTCTGTTACCCGGCGGCGCGGGAGGACTGCGGACACAATCCCGACCGCAGGGGAGCGTTATGCTTTTAATTGGACCGGAAGGCGGGTTTACCGCAGACGAGGCCAATGTCGCGCAACAGTCAGGCTTCGTTCCCATCCTGCTCGGACCGCGCGTGATGCGCACCGAGACCGCGGCCGTCGCCGGAATCGCCGCACTGCAGACAATATGGGGCGATTTCGCCTGAACAAATTTAAGGGGAGTAGCAATATGCCATATGTCAATATTCGCATCGCGGGTGAATTGAGCCGCGAACAGAAAGCACAGATCGCCGCAGAGATCACCGACACGCTGGCGCGCATCGCGCACAAACCGGCGTCATACACGTATATTGCTTTCGACGAATTGCCCGACGAGAACTGGGCGATCGGCGGCAAGTTGCTGGATGAGGAATAGCCGTGCAAGATAGCGCCTGAAGGAGAACAGCATGCCCGCTACCGCATCACCCGCCGCTTTCGTCGCCTGGTTTCGCTCAGTTGCGCCCTACATCAACGCCTTTCGCGGCAAGACTTTTGTCATTGCCTTCGGCGGCGAGGTGGTGGCGGACGGCAAGTTCGTCGAGCTGACACACGACTTCAATCTCTTGGCTGCACTGGGTATTCGCCTGGTGCTGGTACACGGCGCGCGACCACAGATTGAGCAGCATCTGGCCAAGCACAGGCTGGAGGACACCTATCATCACGGTATCCGGCTGACGGATGCCGAGACCATGCAATGTGTGAAGGAAGCGGTCGGACGGGTGCGGGTCGAGATTGAGGCGCTGCTGTCAATGGGGCTGGCAAACTCGCCTATGGCGAATGCCGACATCCGTGTGGCGGGCGGCAATTTTATCACCGCACAACCGATTGGCATTATCAACGGAGTGGATTTGCAACACACCGGCAGTGTGCGCAAAGTCGATGTCGCGGCGCTGAATGACCGTATGGAATTCGGTGAGGTCGTGCTGTTGTCGCCGCTCGGTTATTCACCCACCGGTGAGGTGTTCAACCTGACTCTGGAAGATGTCGCCACCGCGACCGCCATTGCGCTGGATGCAGACAAGCTGGTGTTTCTGATGGATACCGACGGTGTGACCGACGGCAAGGGCAGGCTTAACAAGGAACTCACGATTGCGGATGCGCAAGCCGTGCTGGGCAAAAAACGCAAATTGCCGGATGACGTGAGCCTGTTTTTGCCGTGCGCGGTGCGCGCCTGCGAAGCCGGCGTGGCACGTACGCATCTGATCAGCCGGCATACCGACGGCGCGCTGTTGCAGGAATTATTCAGCGACGACGGGATTGGCACGATGGTGGTTGAATCCACGCTCAATACCCTGCGCGCGGCGACCATAGATGATGTGGGCGGCATTCTGCAACTGCTGCGCCCGCTGGAAGAAGAAGGTATTTTGGTGCGGCGTTCACGCGAGTTGCTGGAAAAGGAAATTGCCCGCTTTCAGGTGCTGGAACACGACCACCGTATCATCGGTTGTGCCGCACTCTATCCGTTTCCGCATGAGGCGGCCGCTGAACTGGCTTGCCTTGCAGTTGAGCAATCCAGCCGCGACCACGGCTACGGTGAAGTGATCCTCAGACATATGAGCAGCCTGGCAAAACTGCAGGGTATGCAGAAGCTATTTGTGCTGACCACGCGCACCGCGCACTGGTTCATTGAACGCGATTTCAGTGAGGCCGACGTGGGCCAGTTGCCGAAAGAGAAAAAGGCACTGTACAACTACCAGCGCCGTTCCAAGGTGTTCGTCAAGAATCTGAAATGAGGCAATGTATTTGGGGCGCTTCAAAAAATTCAAAGCTCCAAGCAAGACAAGGCACGGGCAAGAAATTACGATGCGGCATATATTGCGATATGCAAGGAGTAATTTTTCGCAAGCAACGCAATACCGCAACTAAAATTTGAATTATTTGAAGTGCCCTTTCATCGGCGTGTAACATTACACGCCTATCATCAACCGATTATGGAGAAGATTAATGACGAGAATGGTGCAGTGCGTAAAACTGGGACGCGAGGCCGAAGGGCTGGACCGTCCGCCTTATCCCGGCACATTGGGACAGCGCATTTTCAACAGCGTGTCGAAGGAGGCGTGGCAGGGTTGGATCAAATTCCAGACCATGCTGGTGAACGAGAATCGCCTCAATCTGGCGGATGCCAAAGCGCGCCAGTTTCTGGCACAGCAGATGGAGAACTACTTCTTCGGGGCGGAGACACAGATGCCACCCGGTTATGTGCCGCCAAAGAATTGAAAGTGAGCAAGGGTAGTTCTCCGCAGAATTTTCTTAACCGTGAACTCGGTTTGCTCGAGTTCAATCGCCGCGTCCTGGCGCAGGCGGAAGATGCGGCCGTTCCTTTGCTGGAAAGGCTCAAATACCTGTGCATCGTCAGCAGTAATCTGGACGAATTCTTCGAGATCCGGGTTGCGGGCCTGAAAGAACAGATCAAGCTGGGCGGCATTGCCACCGGCCCCGACGGGCTGGAGGCGACGCAGGTGATGAAGCGCCTGTTCGAGCCGATGCACCAATTGATTGCGCGCCAGTATCAATTATTCAACAAAGAGCTGGTGCCGGCGCTGGCTACCCAGGGTATCCGCTTTCTGCGGCGCACCCACTGGAGCGAAGTTCAGCAGGCTTGGGTGAAGGATTTTTTCCTGCGCGAGGTGATGCCGGTATTGACCCCGATAGGACTTGATCCTGCACATCCTTTCCCGCGCGTGCTGAACAAAAGTCTGAACTTTGCCGTCGAGTTGCAGGGCAAGGATGCTTTTGGCCGCAACTCGGCCAAAGCTATCGTGCAGGCACCGCGCGTGTTGCCGCGCGCGATACCGATGCCACCAGATATCGCCGGTTGTCCGCACGGTTTCGTATTTTTGTCATCCATCCTGCACGCTCACGTCGGCGAATTATTCTCCGGTATGGCGGTGCAGGGCTGCTATCAGTTCCGCGTGACGCGCAACAGCGATTTGTTTGTGGACGAGGAAGAAGTCAAGAACTTGCGCATCAGCCTGCAAGGCGAGTTGCCGCAGCGCCACTTCGGTGATGCGGTGCGTCTGGAAGTGGCGGACAACTGTCCGCCGGAACTGGCCGAATTCCTGCTGCTGCAGTTTGAACTGGATGCGGGCGACCTGTACCGTGTGCATGGTCCGGTGAATCTGGTGCGACTGATGGGGATTCCCGACAAGGTTGATCGTGCCGACCTTAAATTTGCACCGTTTGTGCCTGGCGTGCCGCCTCTGCTCAGGAAAAAGGGTGCAGACATGTTCAAGGTGGTCCGCAAGGGTGATGTCTTGCTGCACCACCCGTACCAATCGTTCAAGCCGGTGATCGACTTTATCCAGCAGGCGGCGGCCGATCCGGAAGTGGTGGCGATCAAACAGACGGTATATCGCACCGGTACTGATTCAGAGCTGATGGAATCTCTGATCGCGGCGGCCAAACGCGGCAAGGAAGTGACTGTTGTGGTGGAGCTGCTGGCACGCTTCGATGAAGAGGCCAACATTAATTGGGCGGCGCGCCTGGAGCAGGTTGGCGCGCATGTGGTGTACGGTGTGGTCGCGCACAAGACCCACGCCAAGTTGTTAATGGTGGTGCGGCGCGAGGAAGGCAAATTGCGCCGCTACGCGCATCTGGGCACGGGTAACTATCATCCGCGCACTGCGCGGCTGTATACCGACTTTGGGTTGTTCACCTGCAATGAGGATATGTGCGCCGATGTGAACGAGGTGTTTGTCCAGCTCACCGGGCTCGGCAAGGCAAGTCAGCTGCGCCACCTGTGGCAATCACCGTTTACCCTGCACAGCAAGGTGCTGGAAGCGATACGCAACGAGACTGCATTGGCCAATGCCGGCAAGCGCGCACACATCATCGCCAAAATGAACGCACTGCTGGAGCCGCAAACCATCAACGCGCTGTACGAAGCATCGCAGGCCGGGGTCAGGATCGACCTGGTCGTGCGCGGGGTCTGCGCCTTGCGCCCGGGGGTCAAAGGGTTGTCGGAGAATATCCGGGTGCGGTCCCTTATCGGGCGTTTTCTCGAACATTCGCGCATCTTTTATTTCCACCGGGACGGAAAGGATGATGTCTATCTGGCCAGTGCCGACTGGATGGACCGCAATTTCTTTCGCCGCATCGAAACCTGCTTTCCGATCCTCGACAAAAAACTGAAGAAGCGTGTGCTGGACGAAGGTCTGAAGATCAATCTGCAGGATAACCTGCAGGCTTGGGAAATGGATCTCAACGGATTCTGGCACCGCAAGCACAGCGCGCGTGGCAAACCGGTCAGCGCGCAGGCAACGTTGCTGGCGTTAATGGCGAGCGAACCGTCACAGGAATAATCTTTTCCTTGCGTCCGGCTGGAAACCCATGCGGGCGAGGTATTAAGCTACACCCGGGCGGTGTGATGGGAGAGCAAGATGGAACTGATTCTGTGGCGACATGCCGAGGCGGAAGAAGGTGTATCGGATCTCGAACGGGAATTGACACACAAGGGGCACAAACAGGCGGAGAAAATGGCTGCCTTCCTGCATGCCCACCTGCCCGAACATACCCGCGTCTTGGCCAGTCCGGCCATGCGCTCACAGCAGACTGCACTCGCATTCAACAAAACCTTCGCCACCGAACCCGCCGTTGGCCCGGATGCTTCGGTACAGTCGGTGTTGCAGGCGGCAGGCTGGCCGGATGCTGAAGGAGCAGTGCTGGTGGTGGGTCATCAACCGGTACTGGGGCAGATCGCCGCACTCCTGCTGGCCGATTCCGGCAACAGCTTCAGTGTCAAGAAGGGCGCGATCTGGTGGTTCAGTCGCCACACCGAAGATGGTGATTACCAGACCAAGCTGCGTCTGGCTATTGCCCCGGAAAATCTTTAACTCGCGGAGGGTGGATCATGTTTGAATCAGCCGAACTCGGACACAAAATCGACAAGTCCAGCTACGACAAGGAAGTGCCGCAACTGCGTGAGGACTTGCTCAATGCGCAGTTCGATCTGGCGGAAAAGGGCATGTTTCAGGTCATCATTCTGGTCGGCGGTGTCGACGGTGCAGGCAAGGGTGAGACCGTCAACCTGCTCAACGAATGGATGGATCCGCGCCATATTCAGGTCCACGCCATGGGTGAAATGACGGACGAAGAGCGCGAGCATCCCGCCATGTGGCGTTTCTGGCGCGCGTCACCGCCGAAGGGCAAGATCGGTGTGTTTTTCGGCTCTTGGTATACCGCACCCATCGTGCGCCGCGTTCTCAAGCAAAGCAGCGCAGCCGAGCTCAATCAACATATAGAGCAAATCAAGCACTTCGAACGGATGCTCACCAACGAGGGAGCACTGGTGCTCAAGTTCTGGTTTCATTTATCCAAGGAAGCGCAAAGCAAGCGCTTGAAAACGCTGGAGAAGGACCCCAAGACGCGCTGGCGGGTGACCGCCCAGGATTGGCAGCGCTTTAAGCTGTACGACAGATTCCGCAAGATTTCGGAACATACGCTGCGCGATACCAGCACGGCGGAGGCGTCCTGGTTCGTGGTTGAAGGCAGCGACGCGCGCTACCGCAATCTGACGGTCGGCAAGACACTGTTGCAGGCGCTGCGTGACCGGTTGGACCACCCGGTCAAGCCGGTCGCGCGCGTGGCCCCGCTCCAACCGCCCATTGATCATCTCGATGTACTGGACAAGCTGGATATGACGCAGAAAATCGCCAAAAAGAAATTTGATGCCGAGCTGGAAAAATACCAGGGCAAATTGGCGATACTCACGCGTGACCCGAGATTCAGCAAGATTTCAGTGATCGCCGCCTTTGAAGGGTCGGATGCCGGAGGCAAGGGCGGCGCGATCCGGCGTATCACTGGCGCATTGGATGCGCGGCATTACCTCATTATTCCGGTGGCCGCACCCACCGAGGAAGAACGCGCGCAGCCTTATCTCTGGCGTTTCTGGCGCAATGTGCCGCGCATTGGCCAGTTCACCATCTTCGACCGCTCCTGGTACGGGCGGGTATTGGTCGAACGTGTCGAGAAATTCTGCAGCGAGGCAGACTGGATGCGCGCCTACGGTGAGATCAATGACTTCGAGGAGCAACTCGCAGAGAGGGGCGCGGTGGTGGTCAAGTTCTGGCTGGCCATCACCAAGGAAGAACAATTGCGCCGCTTCAAGGAGCGCGAAAAAACCGGCTACAAGCGTTTCAAGATTACTGCGGAAGACTGGCGCAATCGCGAGAAATGGGACGACTACGAACGCGCGGTGTGCGACATGGTGGATCGCACCAGTACCGAGATCGCCCCGTGGACGCTGGTCGAAGCCAATGACAAAAACTTTGCCCGCATCAAGATTTTGAAAACCCTTTGCGAGCGCATAGAAGATGCGATAAAAAAAGTGAAATAAACCCGGCTATTTCGCCTCGTCTATCATCTGCATGGTTTTTTGCTCCACGTCCTGCGCCACTTTCGCCAGCACGGGGCTTTGTGAAAGCGAGGCAAGAATCGCCGCGGGCTTGATCATGCCGATGTGTGTTTTACCCCCTTCGGTATAGACCGAGATACGGCAGGGTAGCGCCATGTTCAGCCGCATATCCTCCGCCATCACCTTCGAAGCCTGCACCGGGTTGCAAACCTCAAATACGCGACACTGATTTTCGAACGCGACACCCTTGCCGCGCAGTGTATTGCCGATGTCATGTACATGCAGTACGCCGAAGCCATTACGCTTCACCGCCGCATCCAGATCGGTTGCGGCCTGCTCAAAGGATTTGCTGCTTTCAACGAGGTAGTACATATCTATCTTCTCTCCTGAATTAACACATAAGGCCGGGCCACTATCGCCCACACCATGACATCGGACTCGTACCATGCCAACGCCTGTGCATCCGTGACGCGACTGATCTTACCCGAATCCACCCATTGAGTGACCTGAGATTTGTTGTCTGCCGAAATCTGGAAAGCGACCTCGACCAGATCGAGTTCGGCACTGATGGCGATCGTTGCCCCGCTGGCGAAATGGCGCTGCAGTTCCCGCCATGCAATCTGTGCAGTTTCCAGATTGAGTTGCGCGCGTGATAAATCATGGGGGCTCATTGTTGCCATAAAAACTCGCTGATCAGTTGACCTGGGTGTTCAGGTAATTGTCTTTTACCCGCATGTAATGCTCGGCGGAGTAACGCAAATACGCGATTTCTTCCCCCGTCAGCGGACGTACCACCTTGGCCGGGCGCCCCATGTACAGCATGCCGCTCTCCAGCACCTTGCCGGGTGAGATCAGACTGCCCGCGCCGACCATCACATGATCGGGGATCACCACGTCATCCATGATGATAGAACCCATGCCGATCAGGCACTCGTTGCCGATGCGGCAACCATGCAAAATCACCGAATGTCCCACCGTCACGTAGTCACCGATGATGAGCGGAGAGCCATCAGGCTTTTCCTCTGTTCTGTGCGACACATGGCACATGGTTAAATCCTGCACGTTTGAACCGCGCCCAACCACGATGCGGTTCACATCACCGCGCAACACCGTGTTGCACCAGATGGAAGCATCATCCGCTATCTTGACGTCGCCAATGACTTGGCAGGAGGGGTGGAGGTAGACGCGCTTGCCGGTGACGGGCTGGGTCGTGAGGTAGGGTGCAACTGGCATGATTTTTCCTTCGATTTTAAAGACAGTTAATAACAAAAAGACGGTAAATAGTCGGCTTATGCTTACGTTGCCTTCTTTCCTGGATTAACCAGCCGCAAACTGAATGCGGGGATAGCACGCCGTGCATTGACAAACATGTATCAAATTGATATGTTTTGCGCCTCGTTCTTCAATTACCCAAGGAGCTGTCAAATGGTTACCACAATGCTGCCTATTGCAATCGTTTTTGTCGTTGTACTCGTTCTCGTGCTTTTCGTTAAATAAGGATTTTCAATGCAGGTTCTTCACCCTACCCGGCAGGGCTGGTGAAGAATCCCCTCACCAATGTTTGGCTTTGGTGCCTGATTACCTGCACGTTGCCAGCCTCGGGCATTACATGCCTCGGGTTAGCCTTCAGGCAAATTCACTCCAGCAACTTCCACTTCATCTCTTCTCCAGCCCGCAGCGGCACCAGTTGGTGTTCACCGAACCTGATTGACGCAGGCATCTGCCAATCTTCTTTGCGCAAGGTGACGGTCTCCCGGTTGCGTGGCAGGCCGTAATACTCCGCGCCGTGGAAGCTGGCAAAGGCTTCGAGTTTATCCAGTGCGCCCGCTGCCTCGAATGCTTCAGCATACAGTTCGATAGCGTTGTGCGCGCTGTAGCAGCCGGCACAGCCGCATGCGCCCTCTTTGGTGTGTTGCGCATGCGGAGCGCTGTCGGTGCCGAGGAAGAATTTCTTGTTGCCACCGGTGGCGGCTTTCACCAGTGCCTCGCGGTGCGCCTCGCGTTTCAGGATCGGCAGGCAATAAAAATGCGGGCGGATACCGCCGACGAGCATGGCGTTGCGGTTGTAGAGCAGGTGTTGCGGGGTCAGCGTGGCGGCGATGGTGTCCGGTGCGCTGGTGACGAACTGCGCGGCTTCGCTGGTGGTGATGTGTTCGAACACCACGCGCAGCTCGGGCAGGTCTTTCAACAGCGGTTGCATCACGCGCTCGATGAACACGGCTTCGCGGTCGAAGATGTCGATGTCGGGGGTGGTGACTTCACCGTGCACCAGCAGCGGCATGCCGCAGCGTTGCATTGCTTCCAGTGCGGCATAGGTCTTGCGCAGGTCAGTGACGCCCGCGTCGGAGTTGGTAGTCGCACCTGCCGGGTACAGCTTGACCGCATGCACTACGCCGCTGGCTTTGGCTTTCTTGATCTCGTCGGCGGAGGTGATGTCTGTCAGGTACAGCGTCATCAGCGGCTCAAACTTCATGCCCGCCGGTAAGGCTTTCAGGATGCGCTCGCGGTAGGCCACGGCTTGGGCGGTGGTGGTGACCGGCGGGCGCAGATTGGGCATGACGATGGCACGGGCGAACTGGCGCGCGGTGTCGGGCAGGACGGATGCCATCAGCGCGTCATCGCGCAGGTGCAGGTGCCAGTCGTCTGGGCGAGTGAGGGTGAGTTGTTGCATGGGTTATCCCGGCTATCAAATGATGGTCGGGATTGTAGCCTGCTTTTGTAGGTCGGGTTTTAACCCGACGCTGCGCACTGAATTTTGTCCGCTGTCGGACAAAAGTCCGACCCACAAAAGCAGGGTGATTAGTCCAGATGTTTGCGCGAATGGCCCGGGAAGAAGCGGCGCACGATGACGAAGAACACCGGCACCAGCAGCACGGCGAACAGTGTGGCGGTGAACATGCCGCCGATCACGCCGGTGCCGATGGCGTGGCGGCTCTGCGCGCCCGCGCCAGTGGAGATGGCGAGGGGCAGCACGCCGGCCATGAAGGCGAACGAGGTCATCAGAATGGGGCGGAAGCGCAGGCGGCAGGCTTCCAGCGTGGCATCGATCAGGCTCATGCCGTCATCCTGCAGCTTGCGCGCGAACTCGATGATCAGGATGGCGTTCTTGGCCGACAAGCCGATGATGGCGATCAGGCCGACCTTGAAGTACACGTCGTTCGGCAAGTCGCGCAGCGTCACCGCCAGCAGCGCGCCGAACACGCCCAGCGGCACAGCCAGGATCACCGCGAACGGGATGGACCAGCTCTCATACAGCGCTGCCAGACACAGGAACACCACGACGATAGAGATCGCGAACAACAGCGAAGACTGTGCGCCGGACTGCAATTCTTCGCGTGCCGTGCCCGACCATTCGAAGCCGAAGCCCGGCGGCAGTTTGGCCGCGATCTCCTGCATGGCCTGCATCGCTTCGCCGGAACTGCGGCCGGGTGCCGGGCCACCGGCGATCTTCATGGCAGGCAGGCCGTTGTAGCGGTCCAGCTTGGGCGAGCCGCTGACCCAGCTTGCTTTGGCGATCGCGGACAAGGGCACCATGCCGCCCTGTTTGTTGCGGATGGAAACGTTCAGGATATCGTCCGGCGTGCGGCGCGTGTCGGCCTCGGCCTGCATCTGCACGCGCAGCACGCGGCCCTGGCGCACGAAGTCGTTGATATAGACCGTGCCCAGCAGCGATTGCAGGGTCTCGTTCAGATCGGCGATGGAGACGCCCAGCGATTCGGCTTTGACGCGGTCGATATCGAGGAACAGTTGCGGGCCGTCCTCCTGTCCTTCCGGACGCACGCCGGCCAGCACCGGATTCTGCATCGCCATGCCGAGGGCCATGTTGCGCGCCTCCAGCAGTTTGTCGCGGCCCAGTCCGCCGCGATCCTGCAGACGGAAATCGAAACCGCCGGCGGCGGCCAGTTCCGGGATGGGCGGCGGATTGATGGCGAAGATCATCGCCTGCTTGATGCGGAACAGCGCCATGTTGGCGTTGCGCACCAGCGCGTTCGAATTGCTCGCTTCACCCGGACGTTCGCTCCAGTCCTTCAGGCGCACGAAGGTGATTGCCGCGTTCTGGCCACGCCCGAAGAAGGAGAAGCCGGCCACGCCGATGACGCGGTCCACTTCCTTCAGGCCGAGGTAATACTGCTCCACCTGCGACAGCACCTCGATGGTGCGGTCACGGGTCGCGCCCGGCGGCAGCTGGATCACGCTGACGAAATAACCCTGATCCTCAGACGGCAGGAAACTGCCGGGCAGCTTGCTGAACATCCAGCCAACGGCCAGCAGGATGACCGCATAGATCAGCAGATAGCGACCGGCTTTGCGCACGATCTTGCCCATGCCGCCGATATAGTGCGTGGTCAGGCGGGCGAAGGCATCGTGGAACCAGTGCAGCGGGCCGCTCTTCGGCAACAGGTCGTCCTTGCCGGGCGTGTGTTTGAGCAGGGTGGCGCACAGCGCCGGCGTGAGTGTCAGCGCCATCAATGCCGAGAAGCCCATGGTCAGCACCAGCGTCACCGCGAACTGGCGGTAGATCGCGCCGGTGGATCCGGGGAACAGCGCCATCGGGATGAACACGGCCGACAACACCAGCGTGATGGCGATGATGGCACCGATGATCTGGCCCATCGCCTTGCGTGTCGCTTCGCGCGGCGGCAGGTTCTCCGTGGTCATAATGCGTTCGACATTCTCCACCACCACGATGGCATCGTCCACCACGATACCGATGGCCAGCACCATGGCGAACAGCGTCAGCACGTTGATCGAGTAGCCGAGCAGATACAAGCCGACCAGCGCGCCGACCAGTGCTACCGGGATCACGATGGTTGGGATCAGGGTGGCGCGCAGGTTGCCGAGGAACAGGTACATCACCAGGAACACAAGGAACAGCGCCTCGGCCAGGCTCTTCAGCACTTCCTTGATCGAGATCTCGATGAACTTGGAGGTATCATACGACACCAGCCAATCGACACCCTGAGGGAAGAATTTGGCCATCTCGGTCATGCGCACCTTCACCGCCGCCACCGTTTCCAGCGCGTTGGCGTCGGGCGTCAGGCGGATGGCGATGCCGGCGGAGGGCTGGCCGTCCATGCGCGCCTGCACCGAATAGTCCTGCGCGCCCAGCTCGACCCGTGCCACATCCTTCACGCGCAGCGTTGAACCGTCGGCGTTGGTGCGCACGATGATGTTGCCGAACTCTTCCGGCGATGACAGACGGCTGCGGGTGACGATGACCGCGTTCAGTTCCTGTCCGGGCGCGCTGGGCAGTTGACCCAGCTCGCCGGTGGACATCTGCGCGTTCTGCGCGCGCACGGCTTTAGAGATGTCGGCCGGTGAGACACCGTAGGCTTGCAGCTTCTCCGGCTTCAGCCACAGGCGCATCGAATATTCGGTGCCGAACAGCATGGCCTCGCCCACGCCGTCCACGCGCTTGATGCTGTCCAGCACATTGGCCGCGGCATAACTGCCCAGCGCCACGTTGTCGTAGCTCTTGTCGGGCGAGATCAGCGAAACGATCATCACGTAGTTGCGCGCCGACTTGGTCACGTTGACGCCCATGCGCCGCACTTCCTCGGGTAGGCGGATCTCGGCGCGCTTGACGCGGTTCTGCGTTTCGACCGAGGCGAAGTCCAGATTGGTGCCGGCTTCAAAGGTCAGCGTGATGCTGCCGCGTCCCAGCTCGGCGGCGGACTCCATGTACAGCAGATTCTCGATGCCGTTCATCTCCTGCTCGATCAGGGCGATGACGGTCTCCTCGATCACTTCGGCCGAGGCACCGGAATAGGTGACGGAGACGGAGAGCGCGGGCGGCGCGACCGACGGATATTGCGCGATCGGCAGGCCGCGCAGGGCCAGCACACCGGCCAACAGGATGACCAGCGCGATGACCCAAGCGAAGATGGGGCGGTCGATGAAGAAGCGGGCGAGCATATCTGCTTACTTCGCGGCGGAAAGTTGGCTTTCCATTTTCATGGTGGTCGCCAGCGGCACCGGCTTGACCACGGCGCCAGGCCCGGCCTTTTGCAGGCCGTTAACGATGACTTGGTCACCCGGTTTCAGACCTGAAGCGATGACGAAATCCGCACCGGCCATGCCGCCGGTGGCAACCGTGTGTGGCGCCACCTTGCCATCCGCTCCGACCACCATCACGAACTGTCCTTGCGGTCCGGATTGCACCGCGCGCTGCGGCACGCGGACGACGTTCTCCGCCATGGCTTCGGGGAAGCGCAGGCGCACAAACATGCCCGGCAGTAATTCGCGTTTGGGGTTGGGAAACTCCGCGCGCAGCGAGACCGAGCCGGTCCCGGCATCCACGGCGAGGTCGGTGAAAAAGATGCGTCCTGTTTTGCCGTAGACACTGCCGTCTTCCAGCAGCAGCTCGACATCGGTCGAATCCGCGCGCTTGAGTACGCCGGTCGCCACGGCTTTACGCAGACGCAACAGATCGGATCCAGACTGGGTGAAATTGACATACACCGGGTCAAGCTGCTCGACGGTGGCCAGCAACGTTGCCGTATCTTTGCTGACCAGCGCGCCTTCGGTGATTTCCGCCCTACCGATATGGCCGGCAATAGGCGCGGGGACGTTGGCATTGTTCACATCTTCTTCGGCTCGCACCAGCGCTGCCGCAGCCAGTTTGGCGCGACTGGACGCAAGGTCATGATCTTGCTGGCTGACCATATTCTTTTCCAGAAGACGGCGTGCACGCTCCGCTGTCTGCCGGGCAGCGGCAGCTTCGGCTTTGGCCGCTTCCAAGGTAGCCAGATAACTGCGTGCATCGATGCGGAACAATGAGTCACCTGCCTTGACTTCACTGCCCTCGTGGAACAGGCGCTGTTCCACTACACCGTCGACGCGCGCGCGCACCTGTGCAGTGCGGTAGGCCTGGACCCGTCCCGGCAAGTCCTGGGTATAAGTTGCCCTGCCCAACGCCACCGAAATGACTTCAACTTCAGGTGGTGGCATGGCGCTGGCGGGTACACCCGGTTTGTCACCACCACAAGCGAATAGCAGCAGTGATAGCAGAATGGGTGAGTTTTTCAGGAGACTGTTCATGATGGGTGTGTGTCCGCCTAACGGGATTTGGAGTTTAGCAAATGATGGCCGATTGGTAAGCGTGATGTGACTATTGTTTGAGTGTTTGTTTGAGCGTCAAAGCGCGCTCGTACAGTGCGTTTTTGTTCAGACCGGTGATCTGCACAGCCAGACCAACCGCCTGTTTGAGCGGCAGTTCGCCCAACAATGCGGCCAGCACTCTTTCGGCCTGCGCATCCATATCTTCGCCACGGGGGGTGGCTCCCGAGACCAGCAGTACAAATTCACCGCGCTGATTGTTCGGGTCGCTATTCAGCCATTCCGGCGCCTCATTCAATTTGCAGCGGTGGATGCTCTCGAACAACTTGGTCAGTTCGCGCGCGAACACGATTTCGCGCGTATCGCCGAATACCGCGCACAGGTCGGCGACACATTCGAGAATACGGTGCGGCGCTTCGTAGAACACCAAGATGCAGCTATGGTCGGCCAGAGTGTGCAAGGCAGCGCGGCGTGCCGCCGATTTGTTTGGCAGAAAACCGTAAAACAGGAAATGCGGATTGACCAGGCCGGAGGCGGAAAGGGCGGCGATGGCCGCCGAGGCGCCCGGAATCGGAATGACGCGAAAACCGGCCACACGCACCGCCTCGACCAGCAGCGCGCCGGGATCACTGACCGCAGGTGTCCCCGCATCCGTCACCAGCGCCACGCTTTTCCCCTGTTGCAACAGGGTGATGATCTTTTCCGCCCCGGCCCGCTCGTTGTGCTGGTGCAGGGCGAGTAATTTGGCGTCGCCGATGCCGTGGTGCTGCAACAAATGGCGCGTATTGCGCGTATCCTCCGCCGCCACTACCCCGACCGCGCCGAGCACATCCAGCGCGCGCAGGGTAATGTCACCCAGATTTCCAATCGGGGTGGCGACTACATATAATGCGCATTCGATTTTTTGATTGGCTCTGCTATGCAAACTGGAAATACCGGATTGAAAGGATTGCGCGGACTGTTGGTCGCGGCACTATACGTGAGCATGTTTGGCTGCGCTACTCCGCCCGCGCCACCTCCAGTTCCCGTCAGCCAGCCGCCGATTGTGGCAACGCCACCGGTGATTGAGACACCCGTCGTCGAGTTGTCCGCCGCCGCACCGGCAGAGACGCCAAGCGTGCAGCCGGTATTGCCGGGGATGGCGGAGGGAACGGTGCATCATGTCGCGCTGATCCTGCCTTTGCGCTCTGCCGTATTTGGGCGCGCAGCCGAAGCCGTGCAGCAGGGTTTTATGGCGGCCGCCAGCGTGCAGAAGGGCGAATTGCCGGTGCGTGTGTATGCCGCCAATGACGAACAATCGGAAGTTGCGGCACTTTATAGACAGGCATTGCAGGATGGCGCACTGGCCGTGGCCGGTCCACTCACCCGCAACGGTGTCGCGGCGCTGGCAGAAAATCCACAGCTGCCGGTACCGACTCTGGCGTTGAATGTACTCGACATACCGCGCGGCGATCAACTGTATTTTTTCGGGCTGCCGCCGGAGTCCGAGGTGCAACAGATAGTGCAATGGGCGGCGCGTGCCGGCATGTTGACCGCGACTGTGGTGCGCACCGACACGGCTTTCTCGCGCCGCCTGGACCTGGCGTTCAGCGAGGCATGGCAACAGGGCGGTGGCAGCCTCATGCCGGAGATTGTGTACCTGGATGACCCCAGCGAGATCCGCACCTTGTCCGGGCAGCCGGGTGAAATGGTGTTCCTGGCCGCCGAGGCGGACAAAGCACGCCTGATGCGGCCCTATATCTATTCGGAGATACCGGTCTATTCCACTTCGCAAGTGTTTGTAGGCAATCAGGACAAAATGCGCAACTTTGATCTGTCCGATGTGCGTTTCGTCGACATGCCTTGGGTGTTGCAGCCCGATCACCCGGCGGTGATGGTGTATCCGCACGCTGAACCGCCGCTGGCGCTCGAGATGGAGCGCCTGTATGCGCTGGGAGTGGACGCTTATCGCATGCTGCAGGTGCTGTATCGCCACGAGACTCTGAATGCGTTACCGCTGGATGGCGTCACAGGCAAACTCTCGCTGACCGGGCACCGCGTGCAGCGTGATGCCATGAAAGCGGCGATGCGTGGCGGACAGGGCGTGGCACTGGAAGGCAGCGTGCCCGTAATTCGGGCGGAGTGATACCAATGCTGCCGGGCGCGCAGGCCGAGCAAACCGCTGCACGGTTCCTGCAAGGGCAGGGTATGCGGTTGCTGCAGAGTAATTACCGTTGTCGCTTTGGCGAGATCGACCTGATCTTGCAGGACGGCTCGACGCTGGTGTTCGCCGAAGTCAGATTGCGCAGTCGGCGCGACTTCGGCGGTGCGGCAGCCAGCATCGATGCGCGCAAGCAGCACAGACTCGTTCTCACTGCCCAGCATTATCTTTCCCGCATCTCGCCCGCGCCGTTTTGCCGCTTCGATGCGCTGCTGCTGGCAGACGCGGCGGATGCAGGCAGTATCGAGTGGATCAAGGGCGCCTTCGAATTGGGTTAAAATCCGGCCTCATCATTCAGGTTCAATGGACATGACACTCACCAAGCGCGTCAGCAAACACTTCGATGACAGTGCCGCGGTAAAAATACAAAGCAAGCCGGTATTGGCCGAGCCTATCGCGCGGGCGGCACAGGCGATGGTCGATTGCCTGATGCATGACGGCAAGATTCTGGCCTGCGGTAACGGCGGCTCGGCCGCCGACTCACAGCACTTCGCCGCCGAACTGATCAACCGTTTTGAAGTCGAGCGTCCGGGATTGCCCGCGATTGCACTTACCACCGACAGTTCGGTGCTCACATCCATCGCCAACGACTACGACTACAAGCAGATTTTCTCCAAACAGGTGCGCGCATTGGGGATGGAAGGGGATGTGCTGATTGCCATTTCCACCAGCGGCAATTCGCCCAATGTGGTGGAGGCGATCACGGCGGCGCATGAGCGCGGCATGGTCGTGGTGGCACTGACCGGATGCGAGGGCGGACAGATGGCTGCCATGCTGCGCGGGAACGATTTCAACCTCTGCGTCCCCGCGAAAAGGACGGCCCGGGTGCAGGAGGTGCATCTGTTGATACTGCATTGCCTGTGCGACGTGATCGACCACGTCCTGCTTGGAGGGGAATGATGCGGCGGTGGGTAGCATTGATCCTGCTGGGCGGCCTGTTGCACGGCTGCGCCCAGGTGAGCCGGCTTGACACGCCTTCCACGAACGAACGGCGGAGCAGCGCCGCCGTTCAGGACGATCGCAACATCGAGCACACCGCGGCGCAGCGCATTGCGGAAAAATACCGGCAAAATGTTCAAGTCAGTGTGACCAGTTTCAATCGCTTTGTGCTGCTGACCGGTCGAGTACCGGATGAATCCGGCAAGACCGGTATCGAGCGCATCGTCGCCGGGATCGATCGTGTGAAAGGCATCGCCAACGAACTGCATGTGGTGCGCGGCACCCAAAGCGCTATTGGCTATAGCGATACCGGCATCAGCGGCGATGTGCGAACCCGCATGCTGGCAAACAAGACCTTTCAGCTTGACCACATCAAGATCTATACCGAAGAGGGAGTGGTCTATTTGCTCGGCATCGTGAAGCGAGCCGAAGCGGACGCAGCATCGGAGATTGCCAGCACCACTTACGGCGTGAAAAAGGTAGTGCGCGTTTTCGAGTATTTGGACTGATGAAATTTCCAACCCCCACCTTTGAGAACAAGATTTGCGCTGCGGGTAGCCTGGCTGCAAAAATCACCGTGTTGCCGCGCCCGCTGGTGTTCACCAACGGCTGCTTCGACGTGCTGCATCGCGGCCATGTCACCTATCTGGCGCAGGCGCGCGCACTCGGCGCTTCGCTCGTGGTGGGCGTGAACAGCGATGCCTCGGTAAAAAGGCAAGGCAAGGGTGACGACCGCCCGATCAATAACGAGAATGACCGCATGGCGGTATTGGCCGCGCTGGAGTCGGTGAGTCTGGTCATGCTCTTTGCCGAAGACACCCCGTTGAATTTGATTCTCGCCTGTCACCCGGACATACTGGCAAAAGGCGGCGACTGGCAGCCGCAAAACATTGTCGGCAGCAAAGAAGTGCAGGACTGGGGTGGTTCGGTACACAGTATTCCTTTTCTGCACCAGCGTTCCACCACCGCATTATTGAAGAAGATACGCTCACTATGACACCCACCGGAATTACCCTGCACCAAAAATCCAAATCATTGGAAATCACCTTTGATGACGGCACGCATTACACCCTGCCCGCAGAATTCCTGCGCGTTTATTCCCCTTCAGCCGAAGTGCGCGGGCATGGCAAAGGGCAAGAAACGCTGCAAGTCGGCAAACGCAATGTCGGCATCGGCGGGATTGAGCCAGTCGGGCAATACGCGCTTCAGATCAGCTTCGACGACGGCCACGACACGGGGCTGTTCTCGTGGGAATATCTGCACGAGCTGGGACAATATCAGGATGCCATGTGGCACGATTATCTGACCAGGCTGGAAGCCGCAGGTGCAAGCCGCGACAAATAGTTTCGGCCACACCGGCGAGGGCCGGAATCCAGTTCCCAAGATCACGGGACACCGGCCCTCGCCGGAATGACAAGACCAAGGAGTTGATATGAGCAAAACGACACATTTCGGTTTTGAAACCGTCGCCGAAGAAGAAAAGGCCAAAAAAGTCGCCGGCGTGTTCACCTCCGTCGCCGGCAAATACGACATCATGAACGACCTGATGTCGGCCGGCCTGCACCGCATCTGGAAACGCTTCGCCGTGGGACTGGCGAATGTGCGCGAAGGCCAACGCGTGCTGGACGTGGCGGGCGGCTCGGCCGACCTGTCGCGCCTGTTCCTGAAAAAGGTCGGCCGCAGCGGCCAGGTCGTGCTTACCGACATCAACAACGCCATGCTGCGGGTCGGCCGCGACCGTCTGCTCGACGAGGGTAGCGCTACCCCCACCGCGCAATGCGATGCCGAGCATCTGCCCTTTCCGGATAACCACTTCGACTGCGTCAGCATCGCCTTCGGCCTGCGCAACGTCACGCATAAAGATGCCGCCCTGCGCGAGATGAAGCGCGTGCTCAAACCGGGCGGGCGGGTCATCGTGCTGGAATTCTCCAGAATCGCAAAACCGCTGGAGAAAATATATGACCTCTACTCCTTCAAGCTGCTACCGAAGATGGGCGAGCTCATCGCCAACGATGCCGACAGTTACCGCTACCTTGCCGAATCCATCCGCATGCACCCGGGTCAGGAGGAGTTAAAGAAAATGATGGAAGACGCCGGACTGGAACGTGTTGAATACTTCAACATGACGGGTGGGGTGGTGGCGGTGCATCGGGGGTATAAGCTGTAACTGCTGCAAGCACCACGTTCTTTCTTCAATTAACATCGTAATTCATATGCCAGATTTTCCGAGATGTCCCAAGTGCGACTCACCTTTCACCTACGAAGACGGTGCTAACTATGTCTGCCCAGAGTGCGCGCATGAATGGCCGAAGGCCGCAGCCGAGTCGGTCGAGGAAGTGAAGGTGTTCAAGGATGCGTTCGGCACCGTGTTGAACGATGGCGACACGATCACTGTTATCAAGGACCTGAAGATCAAGGGTTCTTCGTCGGTGGTGAAGGTGGGCACCAAGGTGAAGAATATCCGACTGGTGGACGGCGATCACGATATCGATTGCAAGATCGACGGTATCGGCGCGATGCAGCTGAAAACCGAATTTGTTAAAAAGGCCTAACGGAGGCGGCCATGGGCGGCTGGGGTTGTCCGCATGAAGTTGAGGGCAAATGCCAGAAGGTGCTGAACCAGCCCTGCGACATCGGCATGAAAGGTTGTGTGCTGGCGGGACGCTTCCGCTTTGCGGACGAGAGCAAAAACCGGACGAAGAAGAAACCGGCCGGGATTGGTGGGTCGGACTTCAGTCCGACAGCGAACTGTAAAAAATCAAAAACGTCGGACTGAAGCCAGACCCACGGGTCAAGCCGCGCCGGTATCGTCCATTCCCAATTCCTGAATCTTCCGCGTCAGTGTGTTGCGCCCCATCCCCAGCAGGGTGGCAGCTTCGATGCGCCGTCCGCCGGTGTGTTGCAATGCCTGGGTGATGAGGGTGCGTTCGAATTCCTTGTTGAACGTGTCGAGGATGTCGGGCTCGTTGCGTTGCAGGGCGAGTGCGACCTGTTGCGCCAGCGCTACGCGCCAGTCGCTGTTGACGCTCCCGGCAGGCGAGCCCTCGCGCCATTCCGCCGGCAGGTCGGTGATCTCCACTTGCTGCGTTGGTGTCATCACGGTGAGCCAGTGGCACAGGTTTTCCAGCTGGCGCACGTTGCCGGGGATGTCTTGCGCGGCCAGGTAATGCAGCGTGGTCTCGCTCAAGGTCTTCTGTTCGACGCCCAATTCCTTCGCGCTCTTCTGCAGAAAATGTTTCGCCAGTAACGGGATATCCTCGCGCCGTTCGCGCAGTGGGGGCAGGCGCAGGCGGATGACGTTGAGGCGATGGAACAGGTCTTCGCGGAACAAGCCCAGCTTCACGCGCTCATCGAGGTTCTGGTGGGTGGCGGCAATGATGCGCACGTTGGCCTTGATCGGCTGATGGCCGCCGACGCGGTAATAATTCCCATCTGACAGAACCCGCAACAAGCGTGTCTGCAACTCGGCCGGCATGTCGCCGATCTCGNNTCCCCGATCTCGTCCAGGAACAGCGTGCCGCCCTCGGCCTGTTCAAAGCGGCCGCGGCGCGTGGCAGCTGCCCCGGTGAATGCGCCCTTTTCGTGACCAAACAGTTCCGACTCCAGCAAGTCTTTCGGGATCGCGGCCGTATTGATCGCAACGAAAGGTTTGTCGGCGCGCGCGCTGTGGCGATGCAGCGCCTGCGCGACCAGCTCCTTGCCGGTGCCGGATTCGCCGTTGATGAGCACAGTCGCATTCGACTGCGCGAGGCGTCCGATGGCGCGGAACACTTCCTGCATCGTCGGCGCGTGGCCGAGGATGTCGGGTGCATCGGTGTTTTCGTTTCCGTTGCTTTGCTTGTGCTGACTTTGCGCCAGCGCGCGGCGGATCAGTTCGACTGCGTGGTTCACGTCGAACGGCTTGGGCAGATATTCAAAGGCACCGCCCTGAAACGACGAGACGGCACTTTCCAGATCAGAGTACGCCGTCATGATAATGACCGGCAGCGCGGGATGCTTGCCGCGCAAGTTCTGCAACAGGTCGAGTCCGGAGCTGCCCGGCATGCGGATATCGCTGATCACCATCTGCGGCAGACTCACGGTCAATTCGGCCAGCGCCTCGTCGGCAGAGGCAAAACTCTTGAATTCGATCCCTTCGCGCGCCAGGGCCTTTTCCAGCACCCAGCGGATGGAGCGGTCGTCGTCGATGATCCAGACAGGTTTCATGATGGGTTACTCGCTTTGCAGAAATTCAAAATTATCGGCCACGGATGAGCACTGATGTACACGAATGATCTCCCTATGAATGGGTCACTCTGTTTTTGCTTTTCCATCTGTGGTGATCCGTGTTTATCCGTGGTTGGCAGTGTTTCACTGCAACGGCAGCATGACCGTGAAGCAGGTGCGGCCAGGCTCGCTTTCGAATTCGATGCTGCCCTGGTGGCGGCTGACGAAATCCTGTGCAAGGGTCAGCCCTAAACCATGCCCATCGGCGCGGCCGGAGACGAGCGGATAGAAGATCGTATCGTGCAAATGGCCGGGGATGCCGGGGCCGTTGTCGATAATCTGCACGGCAATCGCCAGGCGATGGCGTTTTTTCATCAGCGTCACCTGGCGCGCGATGCGTGTCCGCAGCGTGATTTTTCCTTTGCCTTGCATGGCCTGTGCTGCGTTGCGCACGATATTGAGTACGACCTGGATCAGTTGTTCCTTGTCGCCGTCCAGCTCCGGCAGACTCAAATCGTAATCGCGCTGAATCAGCAGATCGTCCGGCATCTCGGCCAGCACCACGCTGCGCACGCGTTCGAGTACCTCATGGATATTGAGCGCGCTGAAATGAGGCACCTGTTGCGGGGTGAGCAGCTTTTCCAGCAGCGAACGCAAACGATCTGCTTCCTGGATCACAACCTGGGTGTATTCGCGCAGGGCTGGTTTTTCCAGTTCCTGTTCCAGCAATTGTGCCGCGCCGCGGATGCCGCCCAACGGGTTTTTAATCTCGTGTGCCAGATTGCGCAGCAGCAGGCGGTTGGCCTGGGTCTGGTCGTGCATCTGTTCCTCGCGCGCCAGTTTGAGCGGACGGTCAATGGTGTGGAATTCCAGCAGCAGCTCATAGGATTCCATCAGCAGTGGAGTTACGGTACAACTCAAGTGCAGCTTGTGCCCGGGGGTGTGCGTCCCCAATGTCAGGTCATGTTCGATGTGGCTGGCATGGTTGGCCAGCGCTGATTGTATTGCTCCGAAGAGCTGTTCAGTGTGGGTAAATGCAGATTGCAGGGGGTGTCCAAGCATGTTGCTGAGACTGATCTCGAACAGGTGTTCAGCGGCCGGGTTGAGGAAAGCGATACGTGACTGCTTATCCAGCAGGACGATGGCGGTCGCCAGATTTTCCAGTGTGGGGAGCGGTGAGCTGGTCATGTCTGGATAGCAGCAGAAAACATGCCAGCCCGGATTTACTTGAGGTTGGCCAACTCGGTTTGCAGTGCTTTGATATTGTTTTCGTGCGTCTTGACCGCTTCCTCGGCGAGGCGGACGTTCTCATCATGCTTGGCGACATTACGAAATATCTGCCCACTTTCAGTGCGATATATCTCGGGCGTGTCTTGGGCCACTTGAAGTTTTTCGCGTGCCGCCTCCAGTGCTGTTCTTTCGCTCGCCAGTTCATCCTCAAGGATACGCTTGCGGCTATCATCACGCCGGTTTTGGGTTTCCTTGTCGACACGAGGGAAGCCGGCGGAAGATTCACCCGGCTTGCTGTTCGTTTTTGGGGCGGGCACAGTGTTCAGCGGCTCCAGCTGGAGTTTGCGCGCGCCCTTGACCGGTTCACTCGAATACGTCACGCGTCCCTCCTTGTCCACATGCTTGTAGATTTCCGCCTGAACGCCACCACTGAAGGTCAGGAATCCGCACAGAATCGACAAGGGAAATAGTTTCATGGTGGTATCTCCAAACAGGATGAGATGGAGTATAGGTTAAGGCCGGACGGGTGACAAACCGCAAAAAGAAACGGAGCCATGCAGGCTCCGTTTTCTTGAAATACCCCAAGCAATCAAAGGCTGTAGTACATGTCGAACTCAACCGGATGGGTGGTCATGCGGATCTTGTTGACTTCGTCCATCTTCAGTTCGATGAAGGCGTCGAGGAAGTCATTGGAGAACACGCCACCGCGGGTCAGGAACTCGCGATCCTTGTCCAGCGCAGCCAAGGCCTCATCCAGCGAAGCGCACACGGTCGGGATCTTTGCATCCTCTTCCGGCGGCAAGTCATACAGGTTTTTGTCGGCCGGATCGCCGGGATGTATCTTGTTCTGGATACCGTCCAGACCCGCCATCAGCAGTGCGGAGAAGCACAGGTACGGGTTGGCAGTCGGATCCGGGAAGCGGGTCTCGACACGGCGCGCCTTGTCGCTGGCCACGTGCGGGATGCGGATGGAGGCGGAACGGTTCTTCGCCGAATAGGCCATTTTCACCGGTGCTTCGTAGTGCGGAACCAGACGCTTGTACGAGTTGGTGCTGGGGTTGCAAATCGCATTCAGCGCCTTGGCGTGCTTGATGACGCCGCCGATATAGTACAGCGCAGTCTCGGACAGGCCGGCATAGCCGTTGCCGGCAAACATGTTCTTGCCGTCTTTCCAGATCGACTGGTGCACGTGCATNNTTGTCGCCGACGATGGGCTTGGGCATGAAGGTCGCGGTCTTGCCGAATTGGTGCGCCACATTGTGGATCACGTACTTCATGGTTTGTGTCCAGTCGGCGCGCTTCACCAGCGTGCTGAACTTGGTGCCAAGTTCACACTGGCCGGCGGTGGCCACTTCATGGTGATGCACTTCGACCGGAATGCCGATCTCTTCCAGCAGCAGACACATTTGGGCGCGGATATCGTTCAGGCTGTCGACCGGCGGAACGGGGAAATAACCGCCCTTCACCATCGGGCGGTGGCCGGTGTTGCCGCCCTCGTAACTCTCGCCGGTAGACCATGCCGCCTCTTCGGAGTTGATCTTGAGCGAACAGCCGGACATATCCACGTGCCACTGTACCGAATCAAAGATAAAGAATTCGGGTTCCGGACCGAAGAAGGCGGTGTCGCCGATGCCGGNNACTCGACGCTGTCGAAGATGAAGAATTCTGGCTCGGGGCCGAAATAGGCGGTGTCGCCGATGCCGGAGGACTTCAGATAGGCCTCGGCGCGCTTGGCGATGGAGCGCGGGTCGCGGTCATAACCCTTGCCATCGGTCGGCTCGATCACGTCACAGGTCATGATCAAAGTGGGTTCTTCGAAGAACGGGTCGAGGTAGGCAGAATCGGGATCCGGCATCAGCAGCATGTCGGAAGCCTGGATGCCTTTCCAGCCGGCGATGGAAGAACCGTCGAAGGCGTGACCATCCTCGAATTTATCGGCATCGATGTGAGAAACCGGCACGCCCACGTGCTGTTCCTTGCCACGGGTGTCGGTGAAACGCAGATCAACGAATTTGATGCCTTGCTCCTGAATCATCTTCAGAACATCGGCGGCTGTTTTGGACATAACTTGAATCTCCCAGAAAGAAATTAATTCAACACGGTTGAATGGAACGAACCACGTGCAAACAAAAGCAGAAAACGTGCCATCGCCAATAAGCGAATCCCGGCACCATTGTGCCATATTTACCGGCTCGCAGTTGCTACATGAGTGCCCACAAACAGGGCATGACAGCATGCTGATGCACTAATTTGGTGCAACTCCTCGGTAGAGGGTGAGGCGGCGAAAGTAGACATCATCGGCCATGATGGCGGCACACTTTTCCTGCAAATCGGCCAGGACGAGATCTGCATCGAGCAACAAGTCGGCTTCCACCTTGCCATCCAGATAGTGCAGCACCACGGTGGTCGATGCGGGTAATTCATAGCCCAGACGTTTGTACAAATGTGCCAGCAACAGGTGGCGCTGCGGCAGGAGCGCATTCGGTTTGGCCTGCATGTCGTCTTCCGGATCGATATGCACCATCACATCCATCACGTGATGGTGTTTCAGCACCGCACTGCGCGTTGCCTCGGCGATGTAATGCCCCTCCGACACGCTGATGCGGGGATCGACGATGATGTGCGCATCGACCAGCGCGTTGTCCGCCATCTTGCGTGTGCGCAGTTCATGCAATCCCATCACCCCGGGCACTGCTTTCAGCGTGTTGCGGATGGCGCGCACCTCCTCCTCGTCCAGTCCGGTATCCACCAGCTCCAGCAATGCATCGCGCGCGAACTGGATGCCCATGTAGGCGATCATCACCCCGACCACTCCGGCCGCGACCAGATCGAGGAAGGTATAACCCAGCAGATTGCCGATGATGCCGATGATGACGACGAGGGAAGAAGCGGCATCCGAACGCGCGTGCCAGGCATTCGCCACCAGCATCTGCGAGCGTACGCGCTGCGCCACCGCCAACATGTAGCGGAACATTCCCTCCTTCGCGGCGAGCGCGATGACGGCGACCCACAAAGTGTAGGGATGGACGGCATGGATCTGTTCCGGATGTTGCAGGCGTATGCCGGTGGCGACCATCAGGCCGACCCCCAGCGCGGCGAGGCTGGCACCGAGGATCAGCGAAGCGGCCGTTTCGATGCGCGCATGGCCATAGGGATGATTGGCATCCGCATGTTTATTGCCGTGGCGATTGGCAAACAGCACCAGCACATCCGACAGCAAGTCGGCGAACGAATGCAGGCCGTCCGCCATCAACGACTGTGACTTGCCGAAGAAACCGGCCACAACCTGGATAATGGACAAGACCAGGTTGATAACGATGCTCACCCAAGTGCTTTTGCGCGCTGCGGCAAACCGTACCGGATGCGCGGGTTCAAAGGCGGCAGATCGATCAAGCTCAGCACCGTGTATGTGATTTTTCATCGGTGATGGGATAGTATGGAAGCGGATGCGCAGAATAGCACCAGACATACATCAGATTAAAGACAGGTCAGAGAAAATGGGAAAAATAACCGCAATATTGAAAACCGCGCAGCAACGCGCAAAAGAGCTGAATCTTCCCTACGAAGGGGCGCTGACTCCGGAAGAGGCCTACGAAATCTGGCAGTCTGCGCCCGGCGCGAAGCTGGTGGACGTGCGGACCCGTGCCGAGATCGACTGGGTCGGGCGCGTTCCCGGCGCCGTCGAGATCGAATGGATGGGCTACCCCGGCATGAAGCCAAACCCAAATTTCATGGCCGCGCTGGAGCAGCAGGTGGACAAGGAATCGCTGGTGCTTTTCCTGTGCCGCAGCGGGCACCGCTCACATACGACCGCCGCATTAGCCACGCAGAACGGCTATGCCGATTGCTACAACATTCTTGAAGGATTTGAGGGCGACAGGAATCCGGGCAACCAGCGCAATATCCTGAACGGCTGGCGCGCCGCCGGTTTGCCGTGGGAGCAAAGCTGAAGTCTGCGGTTTACGCCGCCGACCAGCTCACCGCGCCCGTATAAGCCGTGGCCAGCACGATCAGGCCAAACACGATGCGGTACCAGGCGAAGATGGTGAAGTCGTGGCGGCTGATGTAACGCAATAATCCCCGTACCGCGATAAAGGCGCTGATGAAAGACGCGATGGATCCGACCAGGAAGATGCCGAGGTCGTCCGCGTGGAAATCGTGCCGGTATTTCACCACTTCATAAATCGTCGCGGCAGTCAGGGTGGGGATGGCAAGGAAGAACGAGAACTCGGTCGCCGCCTTGCGTGACAAGCCGAAGAACAGGCCGCCGATGATGGTTGAACCGGAGCGCGACGTACCGGGAATCAGCGCCAGCGCCTGTGCCAGTCCCATCTTCAGGGCATCTTTCCAGTGCATGTCATCCACGCTTTGAATGTGTTCCGTGTGCTGCCGTTTCTCCGCCCACAAAATGATGAAGCCGCCGACGATGAAGGCGAGGGCGACCGGAACGGGTGAGAACAAGTGCGCCTTAATCGCCTTGCCGAACAACAGGCCGAGTATCGCCAAGGGCAGGAAGGCAATAAAAAGATTCACCACAAAGCGCTGTGACTGTTCCTGCTTCTGCATTAATCCAGACGTGACCGAAGCAAGCTTCGTGCGGTACTCCCAGCACACCGCAAGGATGGCCGCGAACTGAATGACGATCTCGAACACCTTGCCGCGCTCGTCGTTGAAATCCAGCAAATCTCCGACCAGAATCAAGTGTCCGGTCGAGGAAATGGGCAGGAATTCGGTCAGTCCTTCGACCACACCGAGGATGGCAGCCTTGAGCAACAAAATAATATCCATGAGAAGTTTGTCATTCCCGCGCAGGCAGGAATCCAGTCGTTGGAAAAGTGGCGATACGCGGATTCACCGCGCGCCGTTCTGTTTTGCCCACCCCCACCCGGCGCGTGGCCTTGGCGGAAATGGATATCAAAACGGGCATGGCGCGATTATACCTGCCAGCGGGGTGCTGGTCGGCGGCAAGCAATTGCGCCACAATGCGCGCCATCGTCGGCAACCGTCTCACAACGCAAATGAACTTGATTTCCAATCCGCTCCTGATCACGGCGTTGATGTTGGCCGTCTCCAATCTGTTCATGACCTTTGCCTGGTACGGGCACCTGAAGAATCTGGCAACCTCGCCCTGGTATGTGGCGGCGCTGGCGAGCTGGGGCATCGCGCTGTTTGAATACCTGATCCAAGTGCCGGCCAACCGTATTGGCTACACCCAGTTGAGCCTCGGCCAGCTTAAAATCCTGCAAGAAATCATCACGCTGACCATCTTCGTGCCGTTCGCTGTGCTGTACATGAACCAGCCGCTGAAACTGGATTACCTGTATGCGGCGCTGTGCCTGATGGGCGCGGTGTATTTTATTTTCAGAACGTAGGAACCTTGCACCACAGAGGTACAGAGAAGTGCCAACCCGAAAACGGTTTTATTTTTCTCTGCATCTCTGTGGTGAGTTTGTTTTGTTGGGATTTTAAACATGCAAAAACACATCCACATCCTCGGCATTTGCGGCACCTTTATGGGCGGCATCGCCGCCATTGCCAAACAGGCGGGCTACCGTGTTACAGGCTGCGACGCCAATGTCTATCCGCCGATGAGCACGCAACTCGAAGCGCAGGGCATCGAACTGATCGATGGCTTCGGCGTGGAGCAGCTTGAGTTGAAGCCGGATGTGTACGTTATCGGCAACGTGGTGTCGCGCGGCAACCTGCTGATGGAGGCAATCCTTGACCGCAACCTGCCATACATCTCCGGCCCGCAATGGCTGGCCGATACATTGTTGCGCGACAAGTGGGTGCTGGGCGTGGCGGGCACCCACGGCAAGACCACGACCGCATCGATGCTGGCGTGGATACTCGAATACGCCGGACTGAACCCCGGCTTCCTGATCGGCGGCGTACCGCAGAACTTCGGTGTCTCGGCACATATCACCGAATCGCCGTTCTTCGTCATCGAGGCCGACGANNTCGTGCACTACCGCCCGCGCACCGTGATCCTCAACAATCTGGAATTCGACCACGCCGACATCTTTCCAGACCTCGCCGCCATCGAGGCGCAGTTCCACCACCTGGTGCGCACCGTGCCGGGCAACGGGCTGGTGGTGTGCAACGGGCGCGAGGAATCGCTGGCGCGCGTACTGGAGCGCGGTTGCTGGACGCCGGTGGAGAAGTTCGGCGACGATAAAGGCTGGAGCATCGATGCCAACGGGCAGGTGACGCTGAACGGCGCGCCGCAAGGCACGCTCGAATGGGATTTGTTTGGCGAACACAACCGCATGAATGCGTTGGCTGCGCTGGCTGCGGCGCGCCATGTTGGCGTACCGGTTGCACAAGGTCTGGCTGCGCTAGCCGAATTCAGGAATGTGAAGCGGCGTATGGAAGTGCGCGGCACGGTCAATGGCATCACCGTGTATGACGACTTTGCGCATCATCCCACCGCGATCGACACCACCGTCGCCGGGCTGCGCAGC
Organism: Gallionellaceae bacterium UBA6222; assembly: GCA_002421915.1. Classification (GTDB taxonomy): domain Bacteria; phylum Pseudomonadota; class Gammaproteobacteria; order Burkholderiales; family Gallionellaceae; genus Sideroxyarcus. The sequence continues at coordinate 1,215 of DISA01000031.1, read as the reverse complement.
AAGGTCGGCCAGGCGCGCATCCTCGCCGTGCTGGAGNNACGACTTCGCCCATCACCCCACCGCGATCGCCACGACCATCGAGGGCCTGCGCCGCAAGGTCGGAACGGCGCGCATTCTTGCCGTGCTGGAGCCGCGCTCCAACACCATGAAGCTAGGCGTGATGAAGGAGGCGCTACCCGGCAGCCTGGAGGGAGCTGACCTGGTGTTCTGCTACGCCGGGAATCTCGGCTGGGATGCACGCGGCGCACTCGCGCCGCTGGGAAGCAAGGTGACAGTGAAGGATGACCTCAACGAACTGATCGAAGCCATCGTCGCGGTCGCGCGCCCAGGCGACCATGTGCTGGTGATGAGCAACGGCGGGTTCGGCGGGATACACGAGAAGCTGCTGAAACGCCTGGCATAAGCTACTGCGCGACCGAATTGCGCCGTCCGCTGTACGGCTCCTCGCACTTCGGCTGGCTCGTCACGCTTTTGCCTGAGTTGGCGGCTACGCCTTTACGATCCCTGATCTCCCAGCCCCAGCTCCTGTATCTTGCGCGTCAGGGTATTGCGTCCGATGCCGAGCAGCGTCGCGGCTTCGATACGGCGTCCGCCGGTGTGGTGCAAGGCCTGCAGGATCAGGGTACGCTCGAATTGTGCGGTTAGCTTGCCCATGATGTGGTCTTCACCGCGTTGCAAGGCCAGCCCAACCTGTTGCGCCAGAAGCGTACTCCAGTCCCCGCCTGGCGCCGCCGACTCTCCGCCTGCCTCATTGCGCCACTCGGGCGGCAAGTCGGCGATCTCTATCCTCTGCGAGGGGGTCATCACGGCCAGCCAGTGGCAAAGGTTCTCCAGTTGCCGCACGTTGCCGGGAAAATCCTGCGCAGCGAGGAAGCGCAGCGCTTCCTCGCTCAATTGCTTCTGCTCCACGCCCAGTTCGCGCGCGCTCTTCTGCAGGAAATATTTTGCCAGCAGCGGGATGTCTTCGCGCCGTTCGCGCAGCGGCGGCAGACGCAGCCGGATCACGTTCAGGCGGTGGAACAGATCTTCGCGGAACAGGCCCTGCCTGACGCGCTCGTCGAGGTTCTGGTGAGTCGCGGCGATGATGCGCACGTTGGCCTTGATCGGCTGCTGCCCGCCGATGCGGTAGAAGTTGCCGTCGGACAGCACGCGCAGCAAGCGGGTTTGCAGGTCGGCGGGCATGTCGCCGATCTCGTCGAGGAACAGCGTGCCGCC